>JAQTLI010000412.1 GCA_028714995.1 Methylobacter sp.
TGAAACCATATTGACCGAGCGGCATTTTAATGAATGGTTTGAACAGCTGAATAAGGCCGAACTGTTTGCTTTCGACACCGAAACTACCAGCCTGGATTACAGCAAGGCCCAGATAGTCGGAGTGTCCTTTGCGGTAACCCCGGGCAAAGCCGCCTACGTGCCTTTGGCCCACGACTATCCCGGGGTACCGAAACAGCTGGACCGTTCTGAGATACTGGAAAAACTACGGCCTCTGCTTGAAAACCCGCTGAAAGCCAAGCTCGGGCAAAACCTGAAATACGACATGCATGTGCTGGCCAATCACGGCATAGCACTGCAAGGCATCGCCCATGACACCATGCTTGAGTCCTATGTGTTAAACAGTAATGCGACCAAACACAATATGGATGACCTCGCCAAAGAATATCTGGGCGTTGAAACCATTCATTATGAAGATGTGGCCGGTAAGGGTGCTAAACAGATAGGCTTTCAGGAAGTGTCGATAGAACAAGCCGCGCCTTACGCGGCGGAAGATGCCGACATTACCTTGCGGCTGCATCGGGTGCTAAATGCAAAACTGGCACATCACCCAAAACTGCTTGAGTTATATACCGAAATGGAAGTCCCGCTGATCAGCGTACTGGCCCGCATTGAAAACAATGGCGTGTTAATCGACGCGGCGATGCTCTCACAGCAAAGCCTTGAGCTTTCCAGTAAAATTATCTCCCTTGAGCAACACGCCCACGACATGGCCGGGCAAACATTTAACCTGGGTTCGCCCAAACAGATCCAGGACATCTTGTACGACCAGCAAAAGTTGCCGGTATTGAAGAAAACCCCAAAAGGCCAGCCCTCAACGGAAGAATCGGTATTGCAGGAATTGGCTCTCGATTACCCGCTACCTAAGCTGATTCTGGAACACCGCAGCCTAAGCAAGCTGAAATCAACCTATATCGACAAACTGCCGCAACAGGTTGACGGGCAGACGGGCCGAATCCATACCTCCTATCATCAGGCGGTGGCCGCAACCGGCAGGCTGTCTTCATCCGACCCTAATCTGCAAAACATCCCCATACGCAGTGAAGAAGGACGCAAAATCCGGCAGGCGTTTATTGCTCCCGAAGGCAAAAAAATAGTCGCCGCCGATTATTCGCAAATTGAATTGCGCATCATGGCTCATTTATCCGCTGATACAGGCTTGCTAAAAGCCTTTACCGAAGGGCAGGACGTACACCGGGCCACAGCGGCCGAGGTGTTTGGCGTTGCCCCCGACCAGGTCACCACAGATTTGCGGCGCTCTGCCAAAGCCATCAATTTCGGCCTGATTTACGGCATGTCATCCTTTGGTCTGGCGCAGCAGCTGGGCTTGTCGCGCGGCCAGGCGCAATCCTATATTGATCTGTATTTTGCCCGTTACCCAGGCGTCAAAAACTATATGGACAGCATCAGGGAGCAAGCCCGAGAGCAGGGTTATGTTGAAACCTTATTCGGCAGGCGCCTCTATTTGCCGGAGATCAAATCTCGCAACGCGGCACGCCGCCAGTACGCCGAACGCACCGCCATCAATGCGCCGATGCAGGGCACTGCCGCTGACATCATTAAACGCGCCATGATTGCCGCCGACCAGTGGCTGTATAAAGAAATCCCGGATGCCAAAATGATCATGCAGGTACATGACGAACTGGTGTTTGAGGTTGCACAAGACCAGGTAGACGACTGTGCGACGAATATCAGAACCATCATGTGTTCCGCCGCCAAGCTTAATGTGCCGCTGATTGTCGACATAGGCATAGGCAATAATTGGGATGAAGCTCATTAATAATTTACGCACTCCATCAATAAACCGGAAATTTTTCCTGCTATGCTTTCATTATTGATTTTGGTTTAAGAAGTTTTTTAAATGACGATCCTGAAAACCAACAACCTTATTGCCTTCGTTGAAAAAATGCCCACTTTCCTTAAAAGGGTCCAGCAAGAGGTGCAATTGACTTCGAAATCAATGCTTCGGCAAAAGAGCGTGTTTGCGTTAATGAATGAGATTCGATCATGACATTTAAAATTCTTAAGGCCACCAATTCATCCTTTCAATTCAGTAAACACTTGCGGCTTGGTGCTGGTGGCAATTTCGAGATAGGTTTCTTCCCTGAATCTATTGTTGCCCGCTTCGGATTACCGATTACTGCTAGTACCTTTGTGTGATGCTTTGGGTTTTAAATTCCATTAAACAAGAAGCCCAAGGCTTTATTAACTTGTAATTGTCAGCAATTGCTCCTGTATTGCTCTACCTCCTACATCCATGCTGTCGAAGGACACCAATGAAATTTAAATTCTGGGGCGTTAGAGGCTCCATACCGACACCAGGACCCAATACTGTCAAATACGGCGGCAATACCACCTGCATAGAAATCAGAACGAATGACAATGACTTAATCATTCTTGATGCCGGCACAGGCATACACGCCCTTGCACAAAACCTGCTGAAAGAAACACCCATCAAGGCGCATATCTTTATCACTCATACTCATTGGGATCATATACAAGGCTTGCCCTTTTTTATACCCATTTTTATCCAGAATAATCAAATCAACATCTATGGCGGAGTTGATCCGGTAACCAATGAAAGCATTAACAGGGCTCTTTCCGTACAGTTGCAGTACAGCTTCTTTCCCATACGGGAAGCCCAGCTGAATGCCCGTATTGAATACGCCACGGTAAAGCAGGGTGAACCTGTCCAAATAGGCAGCGCTAAAATCACTCCCATTGTACTCAATCATCCGGTGGTAAATTTCGGCTATCGAATTGATTGCGACGGACAATCACTTTTTTTTACCGGCGATTACGAGCCGCAGCTCAACATTTATGATCCGCAAGATGCTGAATATACTGAGTTCCAATCCTTCATTGATGAAAAATGGCAAGAAGTCATCTTAGCCATGAAAGATGTGGATGCGCTAATTGTTGACTCATCCTATACCAATGCAGAATATTCCACTAAACAGGGCTGGGGGCATGGCACTTATGATTCAGGGATTAAACTGGCTACTGCGGCGAAGGCAAAAAAACTGTTTTTTACCCATCATAAACCAACCCGTAGCGATGCAGCACTTGATGCAATTTATCAAGCGCTGTTAAAAAATAACCCCGTTACCTGCTGTGAAATATTGCTCGCTCAAGAAGGCGTTGAAATTTCGCTTTGCCTATAGGACGTAGGTAAGCAGCGTTAGCACGACTGCAGGAGGTAGAGCAACGCAGGAGCAGTTGCCGAGGAGCGGAAGCGCTTCACCTAAGGAAGCGCTGAACAAAACGCTTTCCAGACACGATTGCCAAACAAGCTGATTTTTTCAAGAATCGACGCTTAGCAACACCTAATCAATGGTGTTTTTAACCATTTTTCCCGAGTTGTCTTCCTAACCTGTCGTTTCCGGGAAACAATAGACGCATTTTGCCCTTAGGCAGCCATCAGCTGCCGCCTGAGCATGTAAAGATTTGCCAGACCAACCAGCAAGTTGACCTGTGATGCATTTTTCTCCAGTCCACGATAACGGGTCTTTTGAAAGCCAAATTGCT
>JAQTLI010000413.1 GCA_028714995.1 Methylobacter sp.
CGCAGGAAGCGGCTGATTTACATGCCCTGTTACAGGCTGTGGCTCACCCCGGAGATATGGCACTACTCAAGCAGGCATTGACGCTGGACTGGTTTGGTCTGGGTGGGCAAGCGCTCTATCAGCTTATCAATAACGAGACTGCATTGGACGCCTGGATGTCACGGTTTCTTGGCTATTATCAGGACTGGCAGCAAACAGGCCTGATGGCAATGATGCAGCACTTGCTGGCGCAGGAAAAAATCAGGCAGCATTTATCAAAAACAGTAATGGCGGAGCGGCAGCTCACCAATCTGCATCATCTCATCGAGCTGGTGCAGCAAGCCGCTGTTGACAAGCATCTGGGCATCAATAAAACACTGGACTGGCTGCGAACCGCAATTGCCAAGGCAAGCAGCGCGGAAGACCAGCAGTTGCGGCTTGAAAGTGACGATGATGCGGTCAAAATTGTCACCATGCATCGATCCAAAGGTCTGGAGTATTCAATCGTATTTTGCCCTTATCTATGGCAGCGCAGTGACCGTTTAAACAGAGAAAAACTGTTAATCAAGTGTCATGAAAATGACCGGATGATTGTGGATTTAGGTTCTGAGGATTTTGAACGGCACCGCGAACAGGCATTAAAGGAAGAATTGGCAGAAGATTTACGGGTTTTTTATGTGGCTGTCACTCGAGCCAAGTACCGCTGTTATGTTGCCTGGGCCGATGTGCGTTCGCAAGATACAGCAAATGAGTCGGCCATGGCCTGGTTGCTTGAGTTTGCCGGTGCTGATTTTTCCGGGCAACAGGCAAGGCTGCAAGGGTTTCAAAAAGAAGATGAAAACACCTTTGGATACCGGTTGCTGGAAGTGCCGGGTGAAGTAACCGGCAGTTATCAAAAATCAGCTATACAAGCCGATTTTCTGGCAAGAAAACGCAAAAGAGCGTTATACACCAGCTGGCAAATGAGCAGTTATACGGCGTTGTCGGCATTAAGTCTGAACGATGCGCCGGAGTTGCCTGAAGATAAGGCGGGAGAACGTCAGGTCGAGCCGGAAAAGTCGAAAATGGACTTACCTCGAGGCGCGCATACCGGTAATGTTGTTCATGATTTGCTTGAGAATAATGCGTTTATCGATCTCGCCCAGCGCAAGGACATTTCAGCGCAACGGGATAAAGCCTGTCAGCGCTATGGTTTAAAACTTGATCGGCCGGAAATGATTGATGATCTTTTGCAAGCCGTGGTTGTAACGCCCCTGTCAGACAAGGATTCCGCGTTTTGCCTGATGAATCTGGCGGAAAACCAGTGTTTGAAGGAAATGCCGTTTTATTTGTCCATGCAGTCTATGGATGCCAGTCAAATCAACCGGATTTTGCAGGATACCCCCGCTTTTCAAGCCCTGACTGCCAAACAAATGTGCGGCTATCTCACCGGATTTATAGACCTTATCTGTGAATATGATGACCGCTATTATGTGCTGGATTATAAAACCAACGGCTTGCCGGATTACGATCTCGAGACTTTGACCCATGCCATGCGCGAGCATAATTACGGGCTGCAATACTGGATTTATACCCTGGTGCTGCACCGCTATTTACAGACACGCTTGCCCGATTACGACTATGACATGCATTTTGGCGGTGTGCGATATTTGTTCGTGCGCGGTATGCAGCCGGAGTTGGCTATGAGTGGAGTTTATCAGGATAAGCCTGACTTGGAGAGAGTCGAGGCGTTGGCTGCGTTGTTTGGAGGTAATCAATGCTAGACGATGCAGGAGCGCAAACCGAAGACAGATCACTCAGCCGGGTGGATGTTGCCTTCGCCCGTTTTCTAAGCCAGCGAACAACCTTTGATGCAGCACAAAAACAGGCTTTTGAAAACATAGTGATGTCCGTTTCGTATGAGCAAAATCAGGGACACAGCTGTATTCAAATAGATGAGGAAGCTCGGGCATTGGTGCTTGCATCCGGATTGGCTGTTTTGTCCGGTCAGCCTATGAGTAAGTTACCCTTGGTTGTTGAGCAGGATCGCTTGTATCTACACCGTTACTGGTTTTATGAAAACCGACTGGCTATGCAGATTAGGGAGATGACCAAGATAAGTCATTCGGTTGAAAAGCTGGATGCCATGCTGGATCGTTATTTTGGGCCTGTTGTTGGTGAAACCGATGATCAGCGTGAGGCTGCGAAAATGGCGGTCAAGCAGACATTCAGCATTATTACCGGGGGGCCGGGGACGGGCAAGACAACGACGGTGGTCAAGATTCTGGCGGTGTTGCAGGAATTGGCAGATGAGCCGCTGCATATTGCGTTGGGAGCGCCGACTGGAAAAGCGGCGATGCGCCTTCAGGAATCTATCGGTTCTAACAAATCCGCGCTGCCGTGTTCGGAAGCGATAAAAAAGCACATTCCGGAAACCGTAACAACCTTGCACTGCTTATTAGGCGCAAAGCCGCCATCTCCCTATTTTCGGCACAATGCAGATAAGCCATTGATTTATGACCTGGTTGTGGTTGATGAGGCATCAATGGTTGATCTGGCATTGATGAGTAAATTGCTTGATGCCTTGAAGCCGGGAGCACGACTGATTTTGCTGGGTGATAAGGATCAATTGGCCTCGGTTGAATCCGGTGAGGTATTGGCCGATTTAACGGCGGCATTGCCGGAACATACGCTTGAGCTGAAAAAATCACACCGATTTGATGAAAATATAAAAAAACTGGCGGAGGCGGTTAATCTTCAGCAGGAAGATGTTGCTTGGCAAGTTTTGCGAGGCGATGATGAAAACAGTGCGGTGTTGGACCCGGATCTGGTTGATTATGTGGCTGGGCAGCAGGCGGAGTATTTGCGGCTGATTACGGCCGGAGCCGGATTTGATGAGATTTACCGTGCTTTCAGCCGCTTTCAGGTGCTGTGTTCCAATCGGCAGGGAAAAAATAGTGTTGCCGACATTAATTACCGGGTTGAGCAAAGGCTTGCAGAGCAAAAGCTGATCAACTTGTCCGGGTTATGGTATTCGGGTCGTCCTGTCATGGTCACCGAAAATAACGCAACCCTGCATCTTTATAATGGTGATATCGGACTTTGTATGCCCGATAAAGAACAGGCTGGGAAGTTAATGGTGTTTTTTCAGCGCGCGGATGGCAGTGTCAAAAAATATTTGCCCGCTCGTGTGTCGCAATGCGAAACCGTTTTTGCGATGACCATACATAAAAGCCAGGGCTCTGAATTTGAGGAAGTGTTAATAGTACTTCCCGAAGCCATTAATCCGGTATTAACAAAAGAATTACTGTACACGGCAATTACCAGGGCAAAGAAAACAATCAGGCTTGTTGTCGATGAGGCTGTTTTTAATGCGACAGTCAGGCAAAAAGTTGTGAGAACTACCGGGTTGGTCGATAAATTTAAAACTCAAGTATAGTCGGTAAATATTTTTGTGAAATGGATATCAATATGCAACAAACAGTTAAGGTAGAATGCGACTTTCGATTGTACGAGCTCAAAAAGGCAGTGACCGAGTTTCTTGAATTCACCGAAAATCTAACATTATTTCAGGCTGTCAATGATA
>JAQTLI010000414.1 GCA_028714995.1 Methylobacter sp.
CGGGCATTCGCAGCCCTTGATGTCGGAGGCCTGGATGGCGGGCATATTAAAGCGTTGCTCGGTATCGAAGTCGGCATAACCAGCTTTGAGTTTTAACCCACTGTCGGGGATTAAGCCCAAACCGCGCCATTCGAATTGCGGCCGCAACTCGAACACTTCCTGCACCAGCGCTTGCGCTTTCAGGTTGCCTTGCCGGGTGACGGCGCGGCTGTATTCGTTTTCCACTTCGTGACGGCCTTCGTTAAGTTGGCGAATCAGCATCAGTGCCGACTGCATCACGTCCAGCGGCTCGAAACCGGCGATGACTATCGGCTTGGCATAGCGCTCGGCAAATGTTTCATAGGGTTGGCTGCCGATTACCGTGCTAACGTGGGAAGGTCCTAGAAAAGCATCGATGGCGACCGGTTGCGGCGCATCCAGTATCGCCTGCATCGCAGCGGGGGTCAGCACGTGGTTGCAGAACACCGAGAAATTAGCCAACCCCTCGGCCTGCACCTGTTGAATGGCAACGGCGGTCGGCGGCGTGGTGGTTTCAAAACCGATGGCGAAAAATACCACCTGTTTTTCGGGATTTTCCCTGGCGATTTTCAACGCGTCTTGCGTCGAATAAATCATCCGAATATCGCAGCCGCCTGCCTTGGCTTTCAGCAAGCTGTTGCGGCCGGTAGCCGGAACTCGCATCAAATCGGCATAGGTGCAGAGAATGACATCCATGCGTTCGACCAGTTGAATTGCATTGTCGATACGACCGGTCGGCAATACGCAGACCGGACAGCCGGGGCCGTGAATGAATTCGACATTGTCCGGCATTAAATCCTGTACGCCGTAGCGGAAAATGGCATGGGTATGGCCGCCGCAAAATTCCATCAGCCGGTAATGCCGGTCGGGATCGACGGTTTGCGCAATCGCCTTGGACAACTGCTGGGCGAGGTCTTGCTGCCTGAATTCGCTGATGTATTTCATGCGTTTGACATTAATCCGGCTTCGGCAAACAAGGCCAGGGTTTTAAGAGCTTCGTCCTCGTCGATTTTATTCAGCGCATAACCGACATGCACCAGAACATAATCGCCGAGCGCGACATCATCGACCAAAGCCAGCGACACTTCGACTTTGACATTGCCGACCGATGCGGTCGCCATGTTGGTGGCAGGATCGAGAGCGACGATTTGAGCGGGGAGGGCTAGGCACATGAAAGGATCTCTGTTGGGTTGTAGAGTGCGCTGTGCGCACCATTTTTCAGCACGTCGCTACGCATAACCAATACGCTGTAACTCCAATTCGGCCTTCAACCAGCGTAGCCAGTTGTCCATTCCTTCGCCGGTTTTGGCCGACAACGACAATATCTTGATGCGCGGATTAACCTGTTTTGCATACTGTATGCATTGCTCGCTATCGAAATCCAGATGCGGCAACAGGTCAGTCTTGTTCAAAATCATTAAGTCGGCGGCATGGAACATATCGGGGTATTTAATCGGCTTGTCCTCGCCTTCGGTGACCGAAAGGATCACCACTTTATGCGCTTCACCCAGATCGAACGCCGAAGGACAAACCAGGTTGCCGACGTTCTCGATGAATAACAGGCTGTGATTTTTCGGCTGGAGGATTTCCAGCGCATGCCCGACTTTATGTGCATCAAGATGGCAACCTTTTCCGGTATTGATTTGCAGTGCCGGTACACCGGTGGCGCGAATACGGTCGGCGTCGCGAGCGGTTTGCTGATCGCCTTCGATCACCGTAATGTCGAGGTCGTCTTTTAACAGGGCGATGGTTTCAATCAACAGCGTGGTTTTGCCGGAACCGGGGCTGGACACCAGATTCAATACCAGCATACTCCGTTCGCCGAAATAGCGGCGGTTTTCGGCGGCATAGCGATTATTCTTAGCGAGAATATCCTGTTCGATTTGCACCATTCGCGCCTGGCTTAAATCCGGCGCATGAGAATGTGCCGCGTTATGTTCGTGATCATGATGATCGTGGTCGTGATGGTCATGAGAATGTTCGTGGTCATCATCGTGCAAGTGGGAATGGCCCTCGCCGCAGCCGCATACGCCGCACATTATTCTACCTCCAGTTCTTTGATTCGCATTTGATCTCCGCTGTTGACCTGTAATTGATGGCTGCCGCAGTACGGGCATAGATCATATAACTGCTGCACAACCACATTGCGGCTGCACGGCATACACCAGGCTTGGCCCGGTATTTCGATGATTTCAAGCCTGGCGTGGTCGGCTAACGAACCTTGTACGACAACATCGAAACTGAAACGCAATGCGTCAGTCTCGACACCGGACAATACGCCGATTTCCAGCCAAACTGTTTTGACTTTGCGGTATTGCTGAACTTCTGCCTGCTGTTCCAATACCTGCAAAATACTTTCGCAGAGCGACATTTCATGCATGGCTATCCCTGCCATGCACCCTTCGGGCCAGTGTAAATCTGCTCCAGGCAGATTTGTCATGCAGACTATCCCTGCCATGTACTCTTCGGGCCAGTGCAGATCTACTCCTGGCAGATTTGTCATGCAGACTATCCCTGCCATGTACTCTTCGGGCCAGTGCAGATCTGCTTCTGGCAGATTTGTCATGCAGGCTATCCCTACCATGTACTCTTCGGGTAAATGCAAATCTGCTCCTGGCAGATTTGTCATGCATGGCTACCCTGCCATGCACCCTTCGGGCTAGTGTAAATTTGCTCCAGGCAGATTTGTCATACATGGCTTTTTATCTCGTTACGGCTGTCCATCAGGTTTAAAACGTATTGTACGCAAGGGTCTACTGCATTGATAAATAATTCCGCCTGCCGTTGCAGATCGTACTGGCCTCCGGCCTTCAATTGCTTTAAGCCTTGGACGACGACGCCTTCGGGATGAAAATTCCATTCGGTGGGTGCGATGATACGATAATCATACACCCGCCCTTGCCGCAATTCCACGCGATGAATCAACAAACCACGCGCTGCCTGAACCTGGGCTAGACCGGTGCCGTCGCTCACGGCATTGTGTACAGGTAAAGCGGTAGCGTCTTTTATCCCCGCCAAAAGCTGTTTTAATAAGGACGGTATACAGGCCACTTCCTGCAAGCGCCCCAAAATGCGGACGATCAGGCCGTTCGCATAACGACGGTGAAACTCGGCGATTAAGGGCTGCGACAGTTGCCGGTTCAACAACGTCGCTTCAAAACAGCGGCCTTGCCAGTGAGGTGCTTGACAAAAAGCCGTTAAATCTTCCTGCTGCAGTTGCCGGTTCAAGGCATCGGCATCAAGATCGGGCAGGCAGGCAACAGTGCTTTGCCCTGCTGCCACCCAGTCCTGACTATATAAATAAGTCAGCAAACCAGACGGTATTGCATCGTTTTGCCACAGCCAGTCAAACAACTGCACTTCACTGGTTAACGCCTGAAAATCGGCAAGCCGACCATTAAAAATGGTAGCATCGATTAGCGCTTCCAATTCATCGATCTGTTGTCTCACCGGTAATACGCTTATATCGATTCGGCTGTCGAGTTTGAACGCCTCACCGCACCGAAACAAATGCTGCTTG
>JAQTLI010000415.1 GCA_028714995.1 Methylobacter sp.
TTCCCAGTATATTCATCACCCTTTTGAGATTGTAAGCCAGCACATGCAGGCTCATCTCGGTGCTGACACGATCCATTGTCTTGGTTAGAAAATGGGTTGCTCCCATCCAGGCTTTGAGGGTGCCAAAGAGATGCTCGACCGTTTGTTTGCCGTCGGATGCGCATGCTGTCCGGCGCCTTGTCCAGACGTATTTGCATCGCATCAAGAATATCTTCATGCTCCCAGCGTGTAATGCGCCGCTGTTCGCCGGTCGTGCATTGGGCTTTGAGCTCGCATTCTTTGCAGGATGAACTCCAGTATCGATGTCATGTCATGTCGTGCTCGACTGTGCTGTATCGCCAAATCAGGCGTTGGCCGGCTGGACACCGGTATTCATTGGTCTCGGCGTTGTATATGAAATCTGCTTTATCGAACCTGCCCGCCGCCTTGGCGCCCGAGGTCAAGCACTTGGGTACGAAAGCTGTGATACCGGCTTCATGGCATTTGCGAATTTCTTCGCCGCTGAAATAACCTCGGTCAGCCACGACGTTGAGATCAGAAGCCCCCATCGCTGCTTTGGCTTGCTCGGCCATGTTAGCTAATTGATTTCGATCATGACCGACGTTGGTAACTTCATGAGCCACAATCAAATGATTTTTGGTGTCGACCGCAGTCTGGACGTTGTAACCGACTATGCCAGTGCCGCGCCCACTAGTGGCCATCGAACGTGCATCTGGATCAGTCAGGGAAATTTGCTTATCCGGGGTCTTTTTTCAATTCGGTTTCGATCGTATCGAGCTTGGCCATTTGCTGTTTCAGCATGGCGATCTTTTCTTGCAGCCGTTGGATTTTGACTTCGGTAAAATCGGCCTGTTCCTGGCGATCCGCCGTTTCCAATGCCGACAGATAGCGCTCGATGCTGGCTTCGATTTGCTCGCGGCGTCGTTTGATCTTATTGGTCGTGAAATTATTGTCGCGGTTGTTGACCGCTTTGAATTTGCTGCCATCAATGGCGACTGTTGCCTCTGTTAATAAATTTAACTGGCGGCAAAGCCCGACAAATTGGCTGCATACTTTACGGATGGCGGTTCCATTATCTTTGCGGAAGTTAGCGATGGTTTTAAAGTCAGGCGTCAATCGCTCCATTAACCAGATGAGCTCCAGATTGCGTTGGCTTTCGCGTTCCAGTCGACGGCTGGATTGAATCCGGTTCAAGTAACCGTAGATATAGAGTTTGAGTAGTACGGCGGGATGATAGGCGGGGCGTCCGGTTTTCATGGGCGCAACCCCAGAGAATCCTAATTTACCCAGATCGAGCTGCTCTACAAATACATCAACCACTCGAACAGGGTTGTCATCTGCACTCCCGGTGGATTGGCCGTGAGCTTATTTTACTAGATGTAGCGTTTTTACACGGCCTGGACCCTTTGCTGCTCTTCACAGCAAATTCAAAATCCGGTTTTTGATCTCCATCTCTGGACTTCCTGCATCTCACCTGCGATTTTGAACCGCTTCGGTGTAACGACACCGTTGATTACGAGACCCAGCTATTTATCAGCAGAAATACTGGATTGACTTCAGCAGCACAATCTGGAAACTTCGCTGGCGGAAGGATTATTGACCAAGGCTGTTTTACAATCAATGCTTTCATTCACATAATACTCCCAGCCGCCCCATAGTAATAATGCCAACAATGTCTATCAGCCATTAAAAAAGCAACTGGCGCGCAAGCTATTTTCTGAAGGGTTGTTATTCATAAATAATCAGGCAAATAACGCGTAAAATCCGACCTACACTTTATTAATCCGCTGATAAATGAAATAACCCCCAATTGTCAACATCAACCAACCGGTCACTAACGGCCCTACGACACCATCATAGCTACTGACCAGATAAAGATATTCCGAGCTAAAATCCGTGTTAAATAATTTTTTGCTCATTTTTATTTGCCACACCCAGCAGGTATGGCAACCGATACATAGACCCAGACTGGCCTTTACCTGCGTTCTGAGCACACCTAAAAAAATACCTACCATCAATAAGGCAAAAAATGCCGATAGAATTTCGGGGTTCAGTAAGTTGCCAAACGCTTCGCCCAGCAATTTAAAACCACTGAATAGTCTAATATCCTGAACCGGTATGTCAGTTTTGCTGCTAAAAAAATGCAGCGCAGCATAATAGGTTGAGCTAATTATAATGGCAGCCATGACTGGTAACTTCTTGCTTAAGCTAGTTAGCATAATTCCTCGAAACAGCGGCTCTTCAATCAGTGAGATTAATAGGGCAATCAATAAATTAATGACCATATATCTAGCTAACAGCCCGGCTGTCCATAATTGCATCTCATCAATCACATTGATTCTAAGCATATACAGGGCAATAAAAACGGGCATCAAGGTTATAAAGCCCAGCCCGAATCCTTGTAACAATTGTTTTAAAAATACCGATCTTGGCGCCAACCCCAATTCTTTTTTATTGATTTTTAAATAAACCATAGTCGGGAAAATACTCAGAATCAGAAATAGCTGTGCCAATCTGTTTATTATTTGTCGAAAAGATATAAAATCGCCTATGCCAAGTACGATAAAATAGCCTACGATGCAAGCCAACGATAAAGCGGCCAGCAACACCAACAAAGGCACGATAGTATAAAAAAGATAGCGCATCATCGCTTGTTCCAAATTTTCAGAGACACTGAAAGTATTCTGTATTTACCCATAAAAAAAGCTCTATGTGAAATATTCAACTTTCCACAAAGGGTGGATTCAACTCCGAAGTGCAATCGCAGTAATCATGCTGCTTCTTGCGATTGTTCAGCAAAAAATACTTCATGGGGTGTTTTATAGTTGAGTGTTTTTCGAGGACGATGATTGAGTTTATGCATCATGAACTCAACCTCATTTTTAATTATATTCTCAAAACTGCTACCTTTGATAAAATATTGTCAAATCAAACCATTGATATTTTCGTTTAAGCCGCGTTCCCAAGAATGATAGGGATGCGCGAAATACACATCAACGTTCAGGTGTTTCTTTATTTTCTCGTGCCCGGCAAGCTCTTTGCCGTTATCTGCGGTAATCGTTAAGGTCTTATCCAAATGGGACTGGAGCAAGATGGTTGTTGCTGCAGTAACGACTTCTGCGTGTCTGCTATCTACTTTTTTTATCAGGGTGAACTTGGACACCCGATCTACTATCGTTACTAATGCGCCTTAATGGTTCTGGCCCATGACGGTATCGATTTCCCAATCACCGAGTCGGGCCTTTTGCACGACGATGTCCGTGCGCTCATCTATACTGACACGATTTCTAATCTGGCCTCGTTTATCCTTGGATCTGTATTGCTTTTTACGCTTCTTGTTGTTTTGTTGAAGATGCTTATACAACGTGCCTCCATGACGCTTGTCTGTCCAGATATGCTGATAAATGCGTTCATGCCTGATAGCGATGCGATGCCTTGTCTGGCTTTTAACTCCCCCGAGACTTGCTCAGGACTCCAATCCAGGCGATTTTTCTTCAATCTCAATGATCACTTCTTTGGTCATTTTCAGG
>JAQTLI010000416.1 GCA_028714995.1 Methylobacter sp.
TCCTGAGGTATAAAGACCTCTATAAAGAGACCGAATATATGACTGCAATCTTGATCTCTGCTGATGGCATTAATATTGAAAATTTGCCTTGCAATAAGCGAGGAGTCCATATATGAAAACACATGCCCTATCACTTCTGGGGACTATTTGTCATCACTACGCTCGCGCTCCGTTTCCATGACAAACAGCGGGGGATGTCTGTGCATTAAGCTTTTAGACATTAGGCATTTCGACACGATCTGTCTAATGTTTAGTTCGGCCGTCCGTTTAAACATTGTCTTGTTTTAAGAACGAACTTGACTGACAGCAATGGGTCGGGGCGAGACCTTGGTTATTATCCCGTATGTTGGGTATTTTGTAGGTTCGTTCCTCACCGCCAACCTACACAACAGAAGGGATTAAGTCTTGCAAAATCAAACTGTCGTCCAAATCAACAAACAGAATCGTTTTTTACTTAAAACTTCGTTCACACAAAATCTTCCATAACAAGACACCTACTCATAAGAAATTTCAGCCCAGTAGATACCATTTCAACAGTCAATTGAAAAGGCTATGTCACCGTTAAATATTGAAAATTCCCCAGAGCAGCATTGAGTAGCGTTTCTGGTGCGAGTTGGCGGTGTTGTTCAAAGGCCCGTCTCCAGCCCAGGTAGTTTGGTAAGTATTTAGTCGCCACTCCGTGAAAATGTTCTAGCCACTGTTTAAACCGACTGTGATATGCGTTGACATTTTGCACATGATAAGCCCCATTGACCCGCTGGCCTTGACTTAGGTTAACGACTTCATGACTGATGCCTTCTGCATGACAGAATGCCATATAGGTGGGATTGGCATCGCTAACCAAAAGGGCATCCACATCCAGTACTGGCTTTAGGGAGGTGGTAAGAAGAGGCTTGGTTAACGGTCCTTTGCCGGTAACGAAATCCAGCGTTTGCCCGGAACGGTCACGAGCAACCAGCACACAGACCTGTTCGTCAGAGATTCCTCGTTTGGTGGCGTTACCGCCCCGCTTGCGAGCCTTGCGTTCAAGGTTCCGCTTGCCTTTGTCCGATTCCAATAAATACGTTTCATCGGCTTCGATAATACCGTGAAAAGTAGAGGGGGCGATCCCGGGTAATCCAGCTCAAGAAACGATGTCGCCAGCGGAAACCGGTGTTGCGATGAACACCGCTATCGGAAGCGGACTGACGTACCGTCAGCGATTGTGCCATCGCAGCGAGGTAATTCAGCCACTTTGGCTTCTTTCGAAGACGAGCCAGCGGCGTGCCAGTGAGGGCATTGAAGGTTTTGTGGCAGCTTTTACAATAATAACGTTGCAACCCGCTGACCAATCCGTGACGGTATAACTCGACACTGGCACAATGCGGGCATGCACTTCTAGCATCAAAGCAGGCCTCAATCAATTCGAGGACTTTGGTTTCGTCGGATAGTTCATTTAATGTAGCGCTCAGCAATTTGCGCTGGTGATGATCTAATTCATGGATTGCAGTAATTAATTGCATAAATTCGACGCTTTTCATGATGATCTCCAATTGAAAATCCACAAAAAACCATTTTATGAAAAGAAAATAAAAAATTCCATAACTAACGATGACATAGCCATTGAAAACGCCTGGTTAGCCAATAAGTTGAAGGTTAAAATAGCGCCCAACCGTATTTTCACTATTTAAGACTTAACGTCTAACGCATCTGACTGAATAATCGCATGAAAATAATTTCCTGGAATGTCAACGGCATTCGCTCGGTACAAAGCAAAGGCTTTGCCGAAACGCTCGCGCTGCTTGATGCCGACTGCATTCTGCTGCAGGAAACCAAAGCGCAGGCCGATCAGATCGACAAGGCGCTGGAGGGCATCGACGGCTACCGCATTTATTCAAACTGCGCCGAACGCAAGGGCTATTCCGGCGTAACGATCTTATCCCGGCAGGAACCGCTGCAAATCATCAACGATATCGGCATTGTCGAGCATGACAGGGAAGGCCGCGTGATCGTTGCCGAATTCGAACATTTCTATTTGCTCAACGTGTATGTGCCGAATTCGGGCGAGGCATTGGCTCGGCTGGATTACCGGCAAACTTGGGATCTAAAATTTTTGGACTATTGCCAGCAACTACAAAGCAAAAAACTGCTGATCGTCTGCGGAGATTTCAATGTCGCGCATAGAGAGATCGATATCGCCCGTCCGAAGCCGAATTACAATAAATCGGCCGGTTATACCCAGGTCGAAATTGACGGTTTCAGCCGCTTTCTCGATGCCGGGCTGGTCGACACCTTCCGGCATTTTCATCCTGACACCGTCGCCTATAGCTGGTGGAGTTTTCGTGCCGGCGCCAGGGCAAGAAACGTCGGTTGGCGAATTGATTATGTGTTGACCAGCAAAGCGCTGGTCGGCAAAGTCAAACAGGCCTTTATTCTGCCGGACATTACCGGCTCGGATCATTGTCCGGTTGGCATCGAGCTTGATCTTTAAGGTAGCTCCGACTCACTCATGCAAAGGCTCGAATGCCAAGAAACGAGCATGAGATAAATCAATGCACGTTCCTTGGAAAGGATTATTAAAGCGAAATAGCTCGACTGTGACTTAAACCCTCAACAACGCCTTGGCCATTCTTTCGGAAAGTTGTTCTTCGACAAATTGAGGTTCGTTGGGTGGATAAAGTTCTACTTCATCCAGTTCAAAATTATATTCTTTGCCCAATGCGATCAGTTCCCTGATTTTTTGAACGGCTAACAGCTTTTCTTTCAATTCAGGATCTGCTTTTGCGTGTTCAGAGAATGATTTTATTTGTGCGATTGACATGGTGTTTACTCCTATAGTTTAAAAATATGCTTTGCATTACAAAGCAGTTGATGGAAAATCTAGTGTTCGTTACACGCTATAAGGCGTGTTAATCCAGTCTTTAAGTACCGCGACATCACGTTCGGGTAAATAAGAAAAATCTCCGCTGATATCCTTGAAAACCGCTACGCCGCAGTTCGGGGAAACCAGCTTGCCTTTAACCATGTAAAAGAACCAGGCAAAGGGATATCCTGCCTGGCGATCAAAACGGGTTATCAGGTTATGCAGGGCGACGCCCTTTTTGCCGTTAATATCTTCCAGTTGCGGTACTTGTTTTTGTTGGGTATTGATAATTTCAACGTTAATTATTTGTTCCCCGAAGCGTCCGGTATGCCTGAAAGGCCTGACAATCCAGTCATCGGAAAGCACGGCTTTTTGCTGGATGCTGCTTCGATTCCAGTCATCTATAAAACGTTGTACCGGATGTTCTTCGATATGGTATTTATTGATTTCACCCATGAAGACAGACACGTCAGTTTTACGTCGATAGGAATAACGCGACGTTCCGATGCAGAATGTTTCTATGCATTCCGGGTTCAGTGGGTCAATAAATTCCTCTAAATCTTCCGGCGGATTGTGTTCATTGACAAGCAACCGATCTGACGTCTCGTGAGTTTTATCAATATCGATCTGGACGAATTGTTCTGCTTTGCT
>JAQTLI010000417.1 GCA_028714995.1 Methylobacter sp.
TGAAGGCCTTTAAAGTGCCAGTGCTGATTTTATCCGGTGGCGAACCGTTACTGCATCCAGATATTTTCGCTATTTCGCGCCGCGCCAAAAACATGGGCTTTTATGTCGCCCTATCCACCAACGGCACTAAAATTTCTACAGCTAATATCGGAGAAATCGCCGACATTAATTATCAATATGTCGGCGTCAGTCTGGACGGCATCAAAGATACTCATGACCAGTTCCGGCGTGTGAAAGGTTCTTTTGACCAGGCGCTACATGGCATGCACTTATGCCTGGAAAAAGGCATCAAAGTCGGCATGCGCTTTACTTTAACGCAGGATAACGCTCAGGACTTCCCTGCCTTATTGCAGTTAATGGATGACAACAATATCGACAAATTCTATTTATCGCATTTGAATTACGGCGGTCGCGGCAATAAAAACCGTAAGGATGACGCCCATTTTGAAATGACCAGAAATACAATGGATTTGCTATTTGAAACCAGTTACGAATGGCTTAAAGCGGGCAAGGACCGGGAATTTGTCACCGGCAATAACGATGCCGATGCTGTCTATTTTTTGCACTGGGTAACGAAACATTTCCCGGATAATGCTGAGCATATCAAAGCCAAACTGGAACAATGGGGCGGCAATGCATCTGGGGTTAATGTTGCAAATATCGATAATTTGGGCAACGTACACCCTGACACTTTCTGGTGGCATTATGAGCTGGGCAATGTAAAAGAACGTCCTTTTTCAGAAATATGGTCAGACACATCTGACCCATTGATGGCTGGCTTAAAACAAAATCCCAGGCCGCTCGAGGGGCGATGCGCAACCTGCCATTATCAAGCCATCTGCAACGGCAACACCCGTGTAAGAGCTGAACAAACAACCGGAAATTACTGGGCTGAAGATCCGGGCTGTTATCTGACGGATGCTGAAATAGCATAAAGGGCGGCCGGTCGCCCTTTATGTTTAAGAGGATCTACCATTTATCGGCAACTGACGAAATCACTCTGCTTTTAAAGACAACAAGCTAACGATTTCGCTGCCTTTTCTTTCCGGATCAATCGCCGTATCCAGTATAAATACCCGTTCGTTGGCTATGCCGCCTTTTTTCACGATATAGTTGGCAATCGCTTGCGCCCTTTCTGCGGCCAAGCCTTTTAGTCTCTGTTCTTCCGGCTTAATAATGGCTGACAACTTTTCCTTGGCGACTGCATAAAATTCGTCTGTGTTAGTATCAGCCTTACTACCGACCAGGCGCGTTGTACCCAGGAACGATTTCTCCACCATCAGCGGAAACTTCTCAACAAACAGCTGTTCCATTAAACGCCTGTAATCTTGGTCGGAAATCTCAACATATTCCGAGCGTATTTTTCTGCCACCCTGCTTATTAATCTCGGCGGCTTTTATTCTTTTAAGCTGATCGTATAAAGCGTCGTCGCTGACCGCTGGCCAATCCTGCTCCTGAAAAGCTGTGCCTTTAATTTCCAGCTTTAAAACAGGACGTGCTTTTAACGCCTTGGCTAAATCATCCAGCTTACTGATTTGTTGCTTAGTTAATACTGCATCGCCCGCAGCAAAGCTGATTGTGCTTAAATCCTGTTCACTGCCTATCAGCGAGGCCAGCTCGCGAAAAGGCGAAGAAATCACTTTGCTTATGGCATTGACCAAGGCATCAACAATGAGGTGGCTCACGCTAAATTGAGGATCTTCCAGACTGCCGGTAATAGGTACATCAATTTTTATTTTGCCATCGGAATCTTTCATTAACGCGACTGCCAGTTCCAGGGGCAATGAAACAGCATTGGGGTTTTCAACTTTCTCACCCAATTCTAACTGGTCAATCAGAATGTTATTGGATGCAGTCAGTACTTTGTCGACAACTTTATAATTTAGCCCCAGTGACATTTTGCCTTTTTCAACTTTATAACCTGCGAATTGCACCATATAAGATGAGATCAACGGCATCGGCATACCGGTAAAATTTACAGTCACATTGTAATCACCCAGATAAGGACTAATTTCGCCCTTGATATCGACGGGAGCCAAATCGTAGGCATTACCCTTTAAAGCAGCCTTGATCGTTGATTTTTGTTCTGAGGATATGCCGCTGGCACCGCCGTCCAAGCTTTTGATTTGCGCGGCGAATGGTAGAATCAGCGAAAGGTCGGCAAAATCGGAAGAACCATCAATAACTTGAATTTTGCCCAGTTTGAATTTGGGTTTCTGCATATCTGGCTGCGCACTTTTGGCTACTTTAACAACCGCTGTCGGCTTGCTTTTATCAGCGATGACAATGTCCCCGAAATTCACTGTCTTGTCTTTATTGATAATGACTCTGGCATAAGGCCTGTCAATCACCAGTGTTTCGGCGCTGTATTGATTTGCCGGGAAATCGGCATCAATGCCATTAAGCGTTAAATTCTCCCACTTTACAAAGTCCTTGTTATTCAACTGATCGCGGGTTAATAACCTGGCAATTTGGGAATTGCCGGTGAACTTAACAGCCAGTTCATCCTGTGCCGATTTGGCGACCGAGACCTTGCCGTCAACAGTCAGCGTCCCGTCGATGACATCCAGCCGCGCAAATTTATCGACATAAGCCTGGAAATTTTCCAGGGCAATATCTTTAACATCAACGGCTATTTGCGCGGATAAGGGTTCGATAACGGTGTTGCCGTCAAGCTTTACTGAGCCGGTGCCATTGACCCCGACGCTAAGCTGAAAAGGCAGGCTCGCACCGGCTTCATTGTTGAAATTTGTCAGCTGAAAATTGATAGGCTTGGCGGTAATGGTGATAGGTTTTTTTAGAGTCTGATCTTCAAAGGTAAGCCCACAATTATTGAGTGCAATATTATTGACCTTGATGCTCCACGACGTTTTTTCCACTGGCTCACCGGAAGTCTCTTCAGCTTTTGCAATCGGCAATAAGGGCTGATAACTGAAAACACCTTCTGGATCCAACCATGCCTTAAAATCAGCATCATTTGCAGAAATTGATTCGACCGTCAGTTCATGTTTTTCAAGATTAAAACCGATTCCTTGCACAGCAAACCTAACCATTTTAACCAGCGGTTTATCCTGCGAGTTTTGAGAAACCTGAAAATCGAGTAGTTCGAACTTGCCCTGATTGAGGTTAACGTTAAATTTATTATCAACATAGTGAGCCTTGTAATCAGCCTCGAACAGTTCATAGCCCTGTAAATCCAGTTGAACAAAATCTTGCAAGGCCAGCGCCCGGATTCTCG
Source organism: Methylobacter sp. (assembly GCA_028714995.1). Lineage (GTDB taxonomy): Bacteria > Pseudomonadota > Gammaproteobacteria > Methylococcales > Methylomonadaceae > Methylobacter_A. Next base: position 3,239 of record JAQTLI010000417.1, read on the forward strand.
GCAGTTGCACTTTCTCCAGTTTAAGATGCCCGGATGAAGACAGCGGATTAAGGCCGATCTCGCCTTGCCAATCCAGTTTACCGCCTGAAATCAATTCCAGGGTCAAACCGAAGTTGGATTGCTTATCCGCCTGAGTCGTGAAGTTTTCAATAATGAGATTTATCGGATAAGCAGTCTCCTTTTCGGGATGTTTAAAATGCGCATCTTCCCAGTCCAGTTTCCCTTCGGTTATAGACAATTTTGCAATAT
>JAQTLI010000418.1 GCA_028714995.1 Methylobacter sp.
GGCCGCCCCAACCTGTTTTTTGGCGTGACTGGCGGCAATATGGACTCCATGGTCAACCGTTATACGTCGGACAAAAAAATCCGCTCCAACGATGCCTACACACCCCATGGCGCTGCGGGAAAACGCCCTGACCGCGCCGTCAACGTCTACTCGCATCGTTGCCGCGAAGCCTACAAGGACGTGCCCATTATTATAGGTGGCATAGAAGCCAGTTTACGGCGTATTTCCCATTATGATTACTGGTCGGACAAAGTGCGCAAGTCAGTCCTGCTGGATTCCAAAGCCGACCTGTTGGTCTACGGCAATGGCGAACGCCAAGTCGTGGAAATTGCCCATCGCCTGGCTAATGGTGAAGCCATATCAGACCTGAAAGGCATACGCGGCACGGTACACTTTGTCAAACAAATACCGGAAGGCTGGGCGGTTAAAGACTCCACCGATATCGATAAACCTGGCACGCCAACGGTGCCTGTCGATCCTTATCAGGAACAGCCTGCGTGCGATAAAAAACCGGAACAGACCAATGCGGACGAAAAAGTCATTCATTTTGATAAATTGCTGATCAGAAACCAGCGCGCACAAACCGTTATCCGCCTGCCTGCCTACGAAGCCGTAAAAGATGATCCGATACTTTATGCACACGCATCACGAGTTATGCATGGTGAAACCAATCCTGGCAATGCGCGTCCGTTAATACAGCAACACGGTTCACGGCAAGTATGGATTAATCCGCCCCCCATTCCACTGACCACCAAAGAAATGGATGGCGTCTTTGACCTGCCCTATTCCCGTGTGCCGCACAAAGAATATGGCAATGCCAACGTGCCTGCTTTTGAAATGATCCAACATTCAGTCAACATCATGCGCGGCTGTTTTGGCGGCTGTACCTTCTGCTCAATCACCGAGCATGAAGGACGCATTATCCAAAGCCGCTCGGAGGATTCCATCATTAAAGAGATTGAAGCCATCCGCGACACCTCGCCTGCTTTTACCGGCCATATTTCCGACTTGGGCGGCCCTACCGCCAACATGTACCGACTGGCCTGCAAAGATCCGACAATTGAGGCCGCCTGCCGCAAACCATCCTGCGTTTATCCCGGCATTTGCCCTAATTTGAATACCGATCATACCCCGCTGATTAAACTCTACCGCAGAGCCCGTGTCTTGCCTGGCATAAAAAAAATCTTCATCGCTTCCGGCCTGCGTTATGATCTGGCGGTAGAATCACCGGAATATGTTAAAGAGCTGGTAACCCATCATGTCGGCGGCTATCTTAAAATCGCCCCAGAACATACCGAGCAAGGTGTGTTATCCAAAATGATGAAGCCGGGCATGGGCACTTATGACCGCTTCAAGGAAATGTTTGACAAGTATTCCAGGGAAGCCGGCAAAGAACAATACCTGATCCCCTACTTTATTGCTGCGCATCCCGGCACTACCGATAACGACATGCTTAATCTGGCGTTATGGCTGAAGCGTAACGGTTTCAGGGCCGATCAGGTGCAGGCATTTTTGCCTTCACCCATGTCCATCGCCACCGCCATGTATCACTCCGGCAAAGACACTTTGCATAAAGTCAGTCGAAATGCTGAAGACATTGCCATACCAAAAAGCGTCAAGCAGCGCCGACTGCACAAAGCCTTCCTGCGTTATCATGACCCCAAAAACTGGCCATTATTGCGCGAAGCTTTAAAAGAAATGGGTCGCAGCGACTTGATAGGCAACGGCAAACAGCATTTGATTCCCACCTTTCAACCCAAAGGCACGGTTGAATCCCCCGAAAAGATTCAACGCTTCAAAACCAAATATACCGGCCTGGACAATAACCGCGGAGGAAAAAACAAGCCCCACTTGGTCAACAAAAATAAAACAGGAAGAAAGCAAAAATAATCCTTAAAAGGACTAGGCAAAACAAAATTGTTGTGTATAATACCCGCTTCTTTGCTGGTGTAGCTCAGTCGGTAGAGCAGCTGATTTGTAATCAGCCGGTCGCGGGTTCGATTCCCATCGCCAGCTCCAAAGAATTCAAGGCCTTAGGTGTAAATCTAAGGCCTTTTTATTTTCTGGGGTTACGCCGGGGTTACACTCTGCCACTATTACTTCAATCTTTAGCAATCCTCTCAACAGCTTTTTTCGACTGTATTTTTAAAAAATACTTGCAGCACTTGCCTTAATTTTAGGCACAAAAACCGACACCCCTTCAGCTATCAGTTTTGATTACCCCTTTATGCTGATATTGTGACGCATAGATTGAATAACGTTAACTCTCAACATGTCTGCGGCTTTAGTTTGACAGTGATGCACATATTGCATGCAAATTTACATGTTTTGATAAACCTGCGCTCTGTCTATATTTGCCTCATCTTTATAAGATTGATATTTAAGCATAGCGCGAGAATTTAAATATGCCTTTAACAACCTGTAGAATTTGCAAGAAAGCAGTAGAAAAAAACACCAAAACATGCCCACATTGCGGTGCTAGTAGACCAGAAATGAGTAACGCCATTTCTATTTTTGCGCTGGTAATAATCGCTTTATCCGTGGCTTTTGTTATTTTTTCTGGATCAAATGAGTCAGCGCAAACCAAGGACTTTGCTTTCACAGTTGATGGAATTAAAAGCCTTTCAATCGACATTACATCCGTGTACTTAACCCCACAGTTCAACAAGCCAGATACCTTCCTTGTTGAAATTGAATTAAACAAAAACCCATTTACTGGCGGGGCGCAAGACTGGAACTCTATTTCGGCAGAGGTATTTAGTTTAAGCAAATCTCTCCTGGCAAAGCAGAATACAGATAAAATCCATTTTGTTTTTAGATCGCCGGATAACAATAATTTGGACTGGGCGCGCATCTTTGTTGATAGAAAAGAGCTTCCCAAAGACTGGGAAAATTTAACATACCTTCAATTTTTTGGGATTTCTAGACCATTACCAGGAACGCTTGAAACTGGAAGATGGCTTTGTGACTTTTACAAAAAATACGAAAGCTCCCGGCCTAATGGTTTAACGCCAGATTTTTGCAAAGAATAAGCTTTTTCATCTTCAGTGTTGAATGAAGTTTACAGCCTACAAGAAATGTACTCACATGGCACACGATGGGATTGATTGAGAAACAGCAGGCACAAAAAAGCCGGTATTACCCAGCCTTGATTGTTATTAACTCAAAATATACCTATTTAAATGTAACTATTTGCTAAAAAACCATGCTCAACAAACTTATTCTTACGCTATTTTTTATTTTAAGCTTTTCCGCTGGTGCTACGGAAATCCTTGAAGGCCGTATAGTCGGAGTGCATGACGGAGATACCGTCACGCTGTTAATAACTGGCAACCACCAGCTAAAAATTAGACTGGCGCAAATTGACGCGCCTGAAAGTAGTCAAGCTTTTGGACAACGATCAAAGCAATCGTTGTCCAATATAGTTTTCAATAAGACTGTCAAAGTTGAAAAAGACACTACCGATAAATATGGTCGG
>JAQTLI010000419.1 GCA_028714995.1 Methylobacter sp.
CTTTTTGCAGAACTTCGGATGAAGATCAATGTCGATCTTGCACCCAAGATTTGCAAAAGAACGTCAAAATTGACCAGCAATAATTTCTATCTTATTGTTTTTACAATAACTACCATCTTACTCGATTGGCAAAATAGACACTGAAAGTAAAAAATCGAAGCTGATTTACAACTGTAAGATATTGATTTCCTACGCAACATTATTAGTGTCTGGAAATTTTTCAATGTTGATTTCTATAGTTACCTGGTAAATTTTTCATGGTGATTAACAGGCTGTGGCTAACTACCGATAATAAATCGCACGATAAACGGCAGATTTTTATTTTTTTGCTTTATCTTTTCCAATCCATAACCAACCGCCACCATGATCGCAATAACGACTAGATAGGTCGGGATAAAAGTCGAGATCGGTTGACTATTCAAAAATCCAACCGGCTTTAAGATAAAAACCAATACTGCCTGATGAAAAAGGTACATGAATAAACTGGCATGTCCAAGTTTTAAAAAAACGGCATGTATAGCAAGCCGTTGAGTGCACTCAACACAGTAAAAACTAATGAAAATAAGACCTGTCGCCGCAAACCAATAACCTGTTGTGGGCGGGTAGAATAATTCCGAATAACCTTCGCGCATTACCAGTTGTGGGTTTAGCACCAGCCACAGTGCAATGCCAATGCTAAAAAGTGCGATACCCGTTGCCAGGAAACGTTTTGAGGCAAAGGAATAATCTTGGCCTAAAAGTGAGCCCAACACGCTGCCGGTAATAGCAAAACTTAACCAAGGCAAGACAGGAAACCAGCCGTCGAGCAAAAAACGTTGTAGTGTCGACCCTGATAATAAAACCCCCAAATAATCGCTGAACCTTAACATGGAAATTTCCACACTTATCAACTCTTCGCGATAATTAAACCGTGTTTGTAAGACCGATGTTAAAACGATTAGAAGAATTATGATGATAATTCTGGTGCCTATAGTGCAATAATTCGACAACAGATAGACAACAGGAATACAAAACCCTATCAGGTACAGTACGTCATAGCCCAGAAAAGGGTAAATATGCCATACCAGCATATCCACCAAGCATCCAAAGACGACAATTAATCCGCCACGTTTGAGAAAATGCCAGAAACTTGCATGCCTTACACCAGTAATGGCCACCATCATACCGGCTAACATAATGAACAATGGGGCGGCAAAAGTTCCATATAAACGGAAGATTAAAACTTTATCATCAGACTGGAGTAATGATGCGCTTAGATTTGCGGCAACCATTGTGAAAATCGCAATACCGCGCAGGATGTCGATGACAGAATTTCTTTCAAAACGCATTTATTAGTCCGTTAGGGAAAAACATACTGGGAGCTAGCGGATTAAACCTATGATAAGTGACGCTACTGAAATGTTGAAAATCAGCAAGTTGCCATACTGATACTTTTATCTAATAATTTCAAAGATATGAATTTATCATGATCATCAATACATTAGCCAACTATTCTGTTTTTCAACAACCTCATCATAAAGATAGTCGAGAATAAATTTTGAATGGCTGGTTATGGCCTAGGCCGGGCCGCGTAATTCGCAAAAGGCGGAGTTCGAACTAAAAGGGACAGCCAATTTATTTCTAAAAACAATATAACGCTGAAGGTAAGGAGCGCAACCACTGGCGCCACAATCTTCAGCTTCAATATCGACTATTACTCCAAAACTAATAAAACTCAAAATAGGATGCTTGTTGGCGGATCACCACGGCTTTTACAGTTATGTGCACGGCCACTTTCCTTTCAGGCTTGAGAGTGCCAACTCTAAAAATGCATAAGTTTTACTGTCAAAATAGTGGCCTGCCCCCCAGAATGGGTGCATTGCTTTTAAACATCGCCCATGCCAACATGCCAGGCACAAGCGCCAAACCTTGTGCACTCTGCTGCGTGATCATGGCGGCCAGCGTTTCGCCACTAGGTAACAGAACAATCACCTCCGCATTCACCTCGTCCTGTTGGACACGAATCACACTGCCGGACAAACGATTTCGTGCCGAAAAGCGATTGGGGTCGGAATCAATTACCAGCGTGATATCGGCGCTGTTGATCAACAATACCGCATCGGCGCCGACTTCTAACCCAAGCTCGCTGAGCGATGTCAAGGTGATGGTAGTTATAACCTGTTCGCCTCCTTTCAATTTCACGAAAATCTCGGCATTCACCGCTCCGGCCTGAATCGCGGTAATGCTGCCAAAAAGTTGGTTGCTGGCGCTGGTTTTAACCACCAGACGCTGCAATAGCAAGACCGTATCGGGATCGGCGGCGAGACCACGATTGAGCTGCTCAAGAAACTGCTGATGCTGTTGTTCCAAACGGGTAAAAAGCGCCAGCAAAGAGTGCCCCGCCTCGGTTAAACAGGTACCTCCACCCTTGCTGCCGCCAGTGGCGGTGCTGACTAATGTTTTTGGCGCGCCGTTGTTGGCTCTTTCGATAATTTGCCAGGCGCCTTTGTAACTCAAGCCCACCTGCTTGGCAGCCTGATTGATAGAGCCGCTTTGATCTATCGCCCTTATCAAGCTGATCATTCGACTATCCAGGCCGACTAACCGCAATTCGCCATCGACCCAGGGTGTTGGAATATTGTTGTAGTTTGAGCTGCCTGTCATAAATGATTGTGTTGCGGTGCAAAAATTGAGTTAAACATTATCTCTCAACAAGAAACAGCCTGTTTCCAATTAAATGATGTGAGGACAGTGTTGAATAACAGCACTGTCAGTAAGTTTACAGAACATAACAAAATGTTTGAAACACAACATTGCTTATTCTTTGGCGTAACGATAAAAATCAATATAATTCAATTACATAATTACCATATTGACAATTGGCATACCGCTTGCGTTAGGAGTATTGCTATTATCGTTATGTATTTTAATACACAACGAGATAAACTATAGCTGTGTCTTATTTTAGTTTTTCCGAATAAGCTCTGTATGCATCGACGAATCAACGTAGATGTGAACATCATAACTTATAATTACAGGTCATAGATGATACGAAAAATACCTCTTGCCAGTGTTGCTGTTAACCATACACTAAGTTTAATTGTTGCCGGCGGCTTTATCATGGGCAGCAGCGGTCCTGCTCAAGCCGAGGAAAAGAAAACTTACACCAGAGTGCCATTTACCGCCTTTTCCAGTCAAATGCAGGATGCGTTGTTGGGTTCCGATAAATACGAAAAACCGGCCTGGAATCTGCACGATGCACTGAAGTTGCCGGAATGGCTGTCCGTATCGCTGGAACAGCGCACCCGTTACGAAACCATGTCCGGTTCTTTCAAAGCCGGCAGCAAAGGGGGCGATCAGCAAATTCCGCTGCAAACCACGCTTTGGCTGGAAGCCCATCTGAGTTCGTTTCGGCTTGGCACGGAGTTCATGGATGCGCGCGCATTGAATTCCGATAGCGGTACCGGCGTGAATAACACCATGGCCGATACCGCCGAT
>JAQTLI010000420.1 GCA_028714995.1 Methylobacter sp.
TGGCTTTAACGCCCAAATCGGATTTATTGGCGATGATCAGCGACACTTTCTGACCAACTTCAAAATCCACCGATTCATCAGATATTAATTTATCAATCTTGGTGGTAGCGGCAATACGATTCTTATCGTCAAGAAACACTTTGACCAGATAAGACCTACCGACTTCCATCTCATGGTATTGCTCACTAAAGGGTACCAGCAGATCTTTCGGCAGTCCCCAATCCAGAAAAGCGCCCACATAGTTAAGCGATACCACTTTCAGCCAAGCAATGTCACCCACCTGCGCCAACGGGGTTTTGGTGGTAGCGGCCAGATGTCCGTCCGAATCAACATAGACGAATACATCCAGGGTATCGCCAAGCTGGCAGTTTTCTGGTACTTTTTTGTCCGCCAGCAGGACTTTCCCGGACTTTCCGTTGCCCAGATAGACATCAGCGCCTTGTTGTTTAACGACGTTCAGCTTATTTATTTTGCCGATATTTATCATTTATAGAATACTCGATGGAATTTTGATTTCATTAACTCAACTGGTAATAACAAACCTTACCGCGTCGAGCCTTAACTGTGCTGCCTGAATGTTTTCATGAGCCAGCATGGTCATATCCTTTAACTGCTCAATTTCTTCTGCTTTAATGGTCGGATTCACTTTTTTCAGCCTGACCAGACGTTTTATCTCATTAGAAAGTGATTCCAGCATAACTTGAGTCGCATCATCAACCAGCTGCTGCATATCGGCTTTGGCTTTTTGCTCAGCCATATTTAATATATTGGTAATGTGGGGACGCTGGCTATTAAGAAAGGCAACGATTTTGTGTTTACTAAATTTGGTGCCGGTTTCCATTAAACTACGGTGATCGATAGCCTCGCTTAAATCTTTTTGATTTTGATCAATCAACACCCGAATCGGCGTATGGGGCAAAAACCTGCCAATCTGTAATTCGGCAGGCGCACTGCATTCGACAATAAACAAACACTCCAACAAAAACTGCCCTGCTTTAAGATCGTTGTGTTTAATCACACTGATTGCTGCATTGCCGGTTTCACTGGACATCACCATATCCATAGACGCTGTGACCAACGGATGCTCCCAGGTCATAAACTGCATATCTTCACGCGACAATGCAATGTGCCGGTCAACGGTGACGGTCATGCCATCTTCAGTTAACCCCGGAAAATGCGAAACACGCAAATGATCGCTGGGACGGATAATAAAGCAATCGGGCGAATGGAATTCCGTATCGATACCGTAGCATTCAAAGACATCTTCCATATAAGGCCAAAGCACGCCTTCCTTCTCATAGGCACTCAGCTGATCAATAAGCTCGTCGGCCAGTTCTTTGCGGCAAGAGTTCAACTCCAGCAATTGGTCGCGCCCATTATGCATTTCTGCTTCAAGCTCTGTACTGAGTGAGTGGGTCTTGGCGATAAAGGCATCAATATTTTCCTGACTATTGCTGTCCAGCACTTTGTCCAGTTCATCGTGCAAAATATCCGCAACACGCTGGGCGGACGAACTGTTACTCCTGAATGCATTCAGGCCTTCGTCATACCAGCGGTACAACACGGCCTGGTCAGAATTTTCCAGATACGGCACATGTATCTGGATGACATGTTTCTGACCGATACGATCAAGACGGCCTATGCGTTGTTGCAGCAAATCGGGATTGGTCGGCAAATCCCATAAAACCAGGTGGTGTACAAACTGAAAATTCCTGCCTTCACTACCAATCTCGGAGCAGATCAATAACCGAGCAGCACTCTCTTGATCGGCAAAATAAGCCGCTGCCCTATCGCGCTCGATAATGGTCATGCCTTCATGAAAAACTGCCGCCGCAATACCGGCACGATTTTTCAAGGTTTGCTCCAGATCAATAGCGGTTTGCGCCTGCTTACAAATCAGCAGCACTTTATCGCCAGGGATGGTGTGTATGCCGACAGCCTCCCGGGAGGAGGTGCGGCGTTGGCCAGATAACTGTTTAATCTTATCCACCAGCCAAACATAGCGCGGGTCTTGCTGCAAATCATCATTATTCTGCTGACCGGTTAAGGCATAACCATAGCGTTCGCGTTCAGGAAACCCCTGCACTGTTTGTCGGGAATTTCTGAATAAGATCCGCCCTGTACCGTGATGATCCAGCAATACCTTGATCAATGCATCACGCGCCGCCGCTGATTTTTCGGTATCGTTAAGGTTTTTCAGCAGGCCGTCGACATTGTCATCTTTAAGCAGCGTGGTTAAATGTTGCTGTGCATCTTTATCCAGCGCTTCTTCCGCCAGCAACAACTTGGCGGCGTTGGCCACCGGTTCAAATAACCGTTCTTCTTCTAAGAAAGCCGTAAAACTGTAGAACCGGTCAGGATCAAGCAATCTCAGTCGGGCAAAATGACTTTCCTTGCCCAATTGCTCTGGCGTGGCTGTCAACAATATCAGGCTGGGGGAAATCCGGCCGAGTTGTTCAACAAACAGGTAGTCTGGACTGGGTGCTTGTTCGCTCCACTCCAGATGGTGAGCTTCATCAACAATCACCATATCCCAGCCCGCCTCTATGGCCTGTTGCTGGCGGCGCGGATACTCGCTAAAAAACTTCTGACTGCATAGCACCAACTGTTCGGTTAAGAATGGATTGCCGGCAGTTACGCTATTCGTTTCGGCTACAGAGGCTATATCAACATCTTCTTCATACTCTTGTGCTCCGGCGAGTATGCTGTCATCACCCAACTCTTCAAGACAACGCGCCTCATCAAAAATACTAAAACGTAAATTAAAGCGCCTTAGCATTTCCACTAGCCACTGATGCAACAGACTTTCCGGCACGATAATCAATACCCGATTACTTAAGCCGTTAATCAGCCGGTGGTGCAGAATCAGACCGGCTTCTATGGTTTTACCCAAGCCCACCTCGTCCGCCAGCATGATTCTTGGCGCTGCCCGGTTAGCCGATTCGTGCGCGATAAACAACTGATGCGGAATGAGTGAAGTACGTCCACCCAGCAGACCTTTAATCGGAGACTGCTGATGTTGCTGCAATCTGAGCCAGGTTTCATAGCGCAGTAAAAACCATGCGCCAGGATCGATTTGCCCGATAAACAGACGATCCTGAGGCTTGTTAAATTGAATGTGATGATTCAGTTCAACTTCATCCAGTTGAACCTCCAGACCAGAATTATCTTTTCCCACATAAGTAATCAAGCCATCCTGTTCAATTAAGCGGGTAACTGTGACTTTATCTTCATCAATTGACTCAATGATATCGCCTACTGAGAATTTGACGCGCGTTAACGGCGCATTATCCTTGGCATAAATACGCCTTTCCTCACAAGCTAAATAAAGTACAGTGATACGATTATTTGCGACCTCAAGAATAAGACCTAAACCAAGTTCTGACTCGGTATTACTAATCCAGCGTTGGCCGGGGATGAATTGTTCCATTTATTGATGTGCCATTGAGTTAATATTTGACCAAATATGGCGC
>JAQTLI010000421.1 GCA_028714995.1 Methylobacter sp.
AATCCACGCGGGAATTCAGCGCGGAAAAACTGCCTCCCCAGGTACTTTCTGATTTGCTTTGGGCGGCATTTGGCGTAAATCGCCCGGAAACGGGAGGCCGTACCGCGCCTTCTACCCGCAATTGGCAAGACATCGACATCTATGTGTCGACTGCAGACGGTCTTTACCTGTTTGACGCGAAGAGCCATGCCTTGAAAATGATTGAGGCGAAGGACATCCGGGCGCTGACAGGCATGCAGGATTTTGTTGGGACTGCGCCAGTCAATTTGATTTACGTTTCGGACTTCACCCGCATGGATTCGGATACCAGCCAAGAAGATAGAAAAATCACTGCGGCAATCGATACCGGATTTATCAGTCAAAATGTCTACCTGTACTGCGCTTCCACAGGACTGGCGACTGTTGTTCGCGGCTCGGTTGATAAGGAAGCCTTGGCGAAAGCCATGAAGCTTAATTCAAAGCAATGGATTGTTGTGGCGCAGAGTGTTGGTTATCCCAAGAAGTAGCCCGTAGGCAGGAATAAGCCAGTTTGTAGCGTAAACGAAAACTGGCGTTTTTTGCCTCACGGGACTGCAAGCTGGAAACGCTCGTAACTTTGGCGGAAGATTAATCATTGGGGAGTCTTAGGTTTTACGCAGTAAGGTGCAAACACTCACAGAGTGAATTATTTAAAATAGCACAACTAGACTGGAGAAACCCTACAAAATAGACGGTTGGGAGTTGGATAATCATGCCGAGTCGAGTAGTATAAGCGGGTTTTGGGCGGTTTCATGTTCGATGGTTTTGATCGGGATAACAGGGGATTCGCACTGGCAATAATTATTAAAAAACTGCTTATCCTCTCGATTGTCTATGAAATTATTAATCAAATACCTTTCGCTTTGCTGGTTCAGAAATAACCCCGCCGACTTAACTCCCCCAAAATCATTTATGTGGAAAACAGTGGCGTTTTACCTTGTTTCAGGAATGATTGTTGAGGGCTTGATCTCTGATCCAGCCGACGGCACGCTGGAAGTTTTGTTACGGACTGTCATGGCATTTACATCCATCGGCACTTTGTTGTTTGTCATCAAACAAAGGGAGTATTTTAATCAACTGTTCACGGCTATTTTTGTCTGCGAAAATTTCATCATGACACTGGCCACCGTTACCGAAGGGATGTATTTTTTGATGGTAATGAAGCATTACGAATATGCGGAAGAAGTCTCAATAGGCATCGGCGCATTATTGCTCGTGTGGTATTTGGCGATTGTCGGTTACATCTTCAGACAATTTTTTTCGTACAAAATGAGCGCCAGCCTTACCATGGCGGTTAGTTATTTTGTTTTAACTTACGGCATTCCAATGTTGTTCATGGATATATAAAATTCAAGACGTATAATATTCCTTGATTGATGCGTATTATTGAATACTCGGGGCTTGATCCAGTGCCTTGACAATAAACCACCACTGAAACCCTATCCCCAAAAGCACGGCTATATGCAGAATCTCATGGGGGCCGATTATGCCGGGAAGTATTGTCAATTCTTGGTGATACTCAATAATTGCCCCTAGCGTGTAGAAAATACCGCCGAGTACCAGCGGCTGGATAAAAGCAAAGCCATATCTTCTCCAAAGATGAAACCCCATGAACAGCCCCATCCATCCAAGACCCAGATAGAAAGACAAACCTAACCATTCGGGGATTGTTGTAAAAAAAATTGTTTTTACGATAAGACCACTGATGGCCAGAACCCAAACGATAATGAGAAATCCCCATCTTAATAACCCGGTAAAGAGGATACAATTTATTGGCGTAAAGGTGCCTGCGATGACTAGGAAAATAGCCGCATGGTCGAGTCGTTGAAAAACCGTATGTGCTGTTCCTGTTGTCGACAACAAATGATAAATGCCGCTGACCAGTAATAAAAAAATACAGGAACCAGAAAATATAGCCAGTGAGATGATGCGAATGCTCGACCCTTTTCCCCGTCGAAGCATGAAATTAGCCTGATAAGTAAAAAATATTGCACCTAAAAGATGAATTATTGAACTCAAAGGGTGCGTAAAACCAAACACAGGATAAATAGCCGGCATAGAAGAAATTCCTCCAACTTATTTTTTAGCAATCAAAAAATAATATCCTCAAGCATGGTGATTTTGCAAGATCAGGAATTACCTGTTGGACCAATTTAGTGGCATTGGCTTTATACCCCAATACCCCATACGCTGCCATTAAAATAACAGCCGATACCTGGGCCGCGGATGCTTGCAGGCTTCTGCTTCCAGATATAGCACTTGACCTATCAAGCCACATTCCCAGAATAATCGGCGGTATAGCCAGGGTTTTTCGGTAATTGTATTGCTGAATTCTTCAATCATTGCCAGACTGAAGGCACTATCGCTGGCGATAGGTTGATGGCAGGAAAGTGTATGGCAATCTTCCTGCAACCCCCTGAATACAAATGATAAAGCGGAAATATTTCCATGTTGAAAGGCCAAAGGTCAATTCCAGCAATAATTTCTCATTGCCCCCCTACTTAAAGGTTTGGCCGGCATTATGTTTGCGTTATCCTGACCGGCGAACAACGGTCTAAGCTCAGCTCTTGGTTTTGGCAGCGTAACAATACCACAACCGGAAAAACGCCGAAATCGATTGGGTTGGTCTTCCCAATTGATTGATTCCGGCCCCTTTGCGTATCGCTCCAGTCCATGTTAAGTGCGTTTGTGGTAAGTCAGGACAATTTCTGTCTGCTTATTCGTCTTCCGGTATCGCGACAGGATGCCGGGTTTTATTTAATGGCGGTTTACATACTCCCGGCACGCATTATTTGGTTTTCGATGTGAACTTATTATAAAAACCTTTCAGTTTTCCCGGCGTCTTTTTGGCTTTTCCTGATATTTCATCATCAGGCTGTTGTTCCGCATCCGATGCCAGCATTTCATCCGATTTTGTCGCTGCCCACTTTGGCTCTGTTTTGACCGGCTGTTGTTTTTTACCAAACAGGTTTTTGATTTTTCCAAGCGATCCTTTTGCAGGGGGATTAACCGGCTGTTGTTCCATGTCCGATGATACAGACGGTGCTTCTTGGACCACCGGTTGCAGATTTATGTCTGCTGGCGCGGGCTCCGCTCCTTCATCAATCGTTTCTAATTCAATCGGTGTTACTACATCATGCCCGCTAACTTCTAATTCAATTGGTGTTTCTTCATCCTGCAAGCTAACTGGGGCTTGCGGCTCCTCATTAACTTGCTCGGCCTGGATATCCTGCGCAGGTTGTGCTAACGGGGCTTCCTCAATAATCGGGCTTTCTTCCGACTGCATTGGCTGTTGCCAGGTTTCAACAGTCTTAATCGTTTCCTGTTCAGGCTCTGCCGGTTGCGTCACAGCCGGCCGGTAATTTTTCAGAGTGTCGGATAAATGCTGTTGGGCATTGCTCTGCTGCTGCAGTATTGATTTTTGTTCTTCAAGCGCTTGTTCCAGT
>JAQTLI010000422.1 GCA_028714995.1 Methylobacter sp.
GAATTTATTTTGCAATGCATTGATTTAGATGGTGTAAATAATTTCGTGTAACTGCTTATTTTCAATGTAGGGGTTCTAGCACAAACCTGAGATGCAATCGGAACCCGACGACTCTAAGGGGTCCTGTGGAAGAACCCCCAAAAGTGTTTGTTCTAAGCTATGTTGTTTAAATGTCTATAAGCACTGTTTCATGAAGCCACTACCTCTATTTAGGCATTACTCCTATATCAACGTTTCGATACCGAAGGTACAAATACAACGTGGTTTTCGAGATTCCTAATTGGGGTTCTTTGTCTTTGACCAAAAGAACGGTTTGTCTTACGACCCCCTTGAAACTCTTGGTATTCGTGGCTTACAGACGTGATATTGATTTTAAAATCGTCTATAGTATTGCTTTTATCCTATTGAATATTAACAAGATTACCTAGATAATAAAATTCATACTTTTTGTATGTAATTACTGGATTTTTACGTTGAACAGGCAAACAAGTAGCAAAAAGCATTAAAAAGATACATATAAGAACTTCAAAAACGGGCAGTAAAATTCTTCTATTAAATATAACTAATTGAAATATAAAATATAATATCATTAGTTAGAGATATGAATTTTAGTGCATAGTAAATATACTTAGCATTCAATGAGTTATATAAAATGTCATTAGCAATTTCGAAATCGATATTTCCTTTATAGACCGCTAACGACAAGGGCTCCAGGTTGTGACTGGGACAAACCGTTCTTTTGGTTCAATAACCCCGTCATTACAACGATGACCAGCCCGACAATGATTGCGCCTATCCAGAATACCAGTCGCTGCTTCCAGGCGATATAGGAAAGAAAAGAAGAGGGCTGTTCCAAAATAAAAATACTATCCTTATGTTAAACTTCGGTAAGTGTAAGTTTTTCGTAAGTATTACCAAGGCAGAATGAATTTTCCGCGCAATTTCACGGCCAGGATAGGAAATAACAGGACCGAAATCATGCCCGCGCTCACCAGTATAGAGGCTCTGTCCGGTGGCATAAGTCCGGAAGAAACGCCGATTTCGCTGATGACAATAATCAGAGGTAGACCTGTAGCAGAATAAAATGCGAAAGGTATCTGTTCTTCGGGTGTCAGTTCCTTCTTGTATAAGAACAACGGAACGCCTCGAACCAAGAGCATCAAACCCAACAACAGCATCACTTGTATGGGGGCCAGAGGGGCCGACCATAAGGCGCTGACTTCAAACTTCATGCCCGCGACGATAAAGAATATGGGTATCAGAAAGCCATAACCGATCGCGTCCAGCTTATGCCGCAATAATTCCCCCTCTTTTCCTTTAATAGCGAGTTTAACCACGATGCCCGCTGCAAATGCTCCCATCACGATATTCAAGCCGAATTTAGCGGCGAGCGCGACGAATAGAATCTGAAGCAGAATACAAATTCTCACGGGAAGCTGACCACTGCTTTGCATCGTACGCGTCAGTATGTCAATCAGCCGTGATGCGCGAGTATTTAGGGCGATATTCGCCGCAACAAAGGCGATAATGATAAAAGTCACCATGAACAGCGCATGTACAAAAGTACTGTGCGTGGGAATCAGTAACATCGAAATGACCACCAGGGGACCGAACTCTCCAGCGGCAGCTGCTGCTACCATATAGGTCCCAAAATCGGTGTTCAGTTCTCCCCGATCACGCAGAATGGGAGCCAGTACACCCAAAGCAGTAGTGGATAAGGCGACTGCTGCCAATAAAGGCGGAGTCTGGATAAGTCCGATGACACTGAAGAAGAACATGCAAACTAACGCCACGAAGAACGAAAGAAACCAACCGCCTACCGCCAATGACAAGGGTCTACCGCGAATCTTGTCGAAATCGATCTCGAGCCCGACCATGAACAGCAGAAAGGTTAAACCGAGTTCTCCCAGTGTACCGATCATGCCATCCGGACTAGCTAAGTTGAACACATGAGGGCCTATCAGTATCCCCAGAATGACTTCAAGCACCACGACAGGTAGGCGGAAACCACTGGGCAATTCGGCAAGGAACGGTGCCAGCATCGCAACAAATGCGATCAGCAGAAGTTCAGAAGGATAGGCTTCCATAAATTGACCCCATTGTTGGTTGCATTACATTTCAGTGAATCGAGTTTAAATGAGTTATCAAGCACAGGCCATCGTTTTTTCGTTACTTATCCAGATGCAATTTCTCGACAAGGGTGACCGTAAGGATTTCTTCGTAAATGAGTACCTTCAACCAGATACGCTGAATTAAGTGTCCCTGTGTGTAAGTAATAAAGTTTCATCAGTAATCAAAGATTCATACTGAAATCGCTCAAGACAAAACCCATTTATAGGCAATGTTGGTTGGTTTTTTATGTCGGTGTGCGTATTCCAGTGAATACCAGTCATTGGAAATTATTGAAAGCACGCTGTCGGCCAAAATAGCTGGTCATGAATGATGTGCCAACGCTTTTCCAGACACAACGTTAAGCAGATTTTAGCTGCATTTCGTAGTCCACTGGACTTTCAGCCTCCCTATAAGTTGGATTCAGCGCAAATTCCTTACAGATTATTACCGGTGTTTGTAATATTATTGTGGCTTGAACCGCTATGCAGGGGCGGATTAGGCTGTGCGTTTCGCCTTGCGCCTTGCGCCATCAATCACGTCACATTATAGGTCGTTTTATGAAACAACATATACGGGTGCAAAATGAAACTTACGATTGGCAATCTAGCAAAACAAGCCGAAGTAACTGTTGAAACCATCCGCTATTACCAGCGTATCGGTATGCTGGATGAACCCAGTAAACCCGGTAGCGGTTTTCGGCACTACCCAGCCCATGCTATCACCAGAATCCGGTTTATCAAACGCGCTCAACAAGCGGGTTTTACCTTAAAAGAAATTGCCCAACTGTTATCGCTTGATACCGGTCATTGCGCCGATGTGCGAAAAATTGCCGAACAGAAATGTCAGCAAATCGATGCACAAATAAAGGATTTAATGGCTCTTCATAATGTATTGGATGCCTTGGCAAAACGCTGCCAGAGCGATTCTTCCGCAGAACATTGTTCTCTCATTGATGCACTTTCGAATGGCGGAAGTGCCGTAAATCACTCGGGATCAAAATCCTGAGCATTCAAAAATAATGTAAATTCTGCTTGACACTGTTCTATAGAACAGGATTTAGACTCCTATCCGTGGTTTTTAAAACCTGCATTCTCTGCATTCATCATGCCCTTGCCGAATGCGGATGATCAGATGCTTAGTTTTTATTTAGGAAAATTCTTATGACGACAGAACATGAAACACCCCGCCAAGAAGACGCATCCTGGTTAGGAATCGGCGCCGTGCTGGCCGCCATCGGCGCATCGGTCTGCTGCGTCGGCCCTTTGCTGCTTGTATCTTTTGGGATTGGCGGCGCGTGGATGAGCGCTCTCACTTCAATGGAAACGGTCAGGCCTTATT
>JAQTLI010000423.1 GCA_028714995.1 Methylobacter sp.
GGATTAAAGAAATATGTAGAGCGAGAACAGTTAACAGGGCAGACTTTGGTTGCCATTGACAGCGGCGCGAACATCAACTTCGACCGCTTGCGCTATGTGGCCGAACGGGCGCAAGTGGGCGAATACCGGGAAATTCTAATGGCCGTCAGCATTCCTGAAATACCGGGCAGTTTTTTAAAATTTTGTAAGATGCTGGGCGGGCGCAGCATTACCGAATTCAATTACCGCTATTTTGACAACTCTCTTGCTCAGGTTTTTGTTGGCATATCCAGCAGCGGCCTCGAATCGGATCGGGCAGCTGTAATCGAACAATTGCAGAAGCAGGGCTTTCAGGTCACCGATATGTCCGCCAATGAACTGGCCAAAGAGCATATCCGCTATATGGTGGGCGGCCATGCACCCTGTGAGCTCAACGAGATTATCTATAGCATTCAATTTCCTGAACGGCCGGGGGCGTTATTACGGTTTTTGGCGGCACTGGGCGGACGCTGGAATATCAGCTTATTTCATTATCGCAATCACGGTGCGGCATTCGGAAAAGTGTTGATGGGACTGCAAATGCCAAAAGCAGAGCGCAAGGCGTTTCAGCAATGCCTGGATGATCTGGGCTTTTCCTATGAGGAACAAACGGACAACCCGGCGTATCGATTGTTTTCAGGGGGAATGAAATAATAATTGCGGGTTGCAGATTAGCTTTGCTCACCCGCACAGCTAACCTTTACTCCAGAGAAAGAATAAAGTCCCACTGCTCTTTGCTGACCGGCATAATCGATAATCGGTTACCGCGCCTTACCAGCGCGAGATCTGCCAGTTCTTCTTTTTGCTTTAACTCTTTAAGGGTGATGGTGCGTGACAATGTTCTGACGTACTTAACATCAACCATCATCCAGCGAGGATGTTCAGGATCGCTTTTCGGATCAAAATGCTTGTCGTCAGGATCAAAAGCGAAAAAATCTGGATAGCCTTCCTTAACAACTTCCATAATGCCGACTATGCCAGGCTCATCACAGTTGGAATGGTAAAAGAAAATCTGGTCGCCCAGCTTCATGTCATCCCGCATCATGTTCCTGGCCTGATAATTACGCACACCGTCCCAATGTTCGGTCTGATTAGGCTTGTTGTACAGATCATTAATCCCAAACGTGTCAGGTTCGGATTTCATTAGCCAGTAGTTCATGGGGATTTTTTATGTGAAGAAGAAGTGCATCTCCCGCCTGTGCCGTAATGTGCTTTCGTCCTTGAACCGGAGGTTCAAGTGGGGACATGACCGGAAAATCAGGCTTCCCGTATAAAACGGGCATGCACACCATTACTGGTTATCCGCCCCCGGGGTAAATACAGGTTCAGGAAACACCCAGCACACTCTCGAACGCTGCAGGAGATACAGAGTTATATTTTAACGCATTTACTTACTTTCTAAAACATTTTCTATTTTGTGGCCCATCTTTACCAGACATTCATTCAAAGTTTGATTCAGCATGGCATTTTGATTTTTCATCATCTCTAACTCATGTGCCAAATTTAGCGCCGCCATGACCGCAATCCTGTCTGCACCACTCACTTTGCCGGAGTCTCTCATTTTGCGCATTTTCTCATCGAGCTGTTTGGCTGAGTTAATCAAATCATCCTGTTCATCAGGTGCGCAGGCAATTTTGTACTCCTTACCCATAATGGTAAGCAATACTGGCTGTAGATTCTTATTCATGATCCGTGCTCCATCGCTTTCAAGCGAATAATCATGGCTTCAACTCGCGTTCTGGCTAAAGTGGTTTTTTCCAGCAATTTGGCTTTTTCTCTAACCAATGCATCTTGTCTTATTTTCAATGAATTGTTTTCATTTTTCATTGCCTTGTATTGTTCGATGAGCTGATCCAGCTTATCTTCGAGATCTTTTAATTCTAAAGATTGATCTGTTTGTGTCATGTTGGTAACTAGGTTATTGCAAATAATCAGTAGCGTATTTTTGAAGGATTGTACTTGAGTAACGACGAGTAGGTTACTCGGCGATTCAAGCTAACAAATATTATCCAAATTTATGATCAATGGTAGCATAAGCGATATTTTTATTTTAGCGATAGTGAAATTATTATGTGGGACTTATGACTTATCAGGTAATCAATACAATTGTTGCACAAAGTGATGCCGAGCTAACGGCAGCCGAAGCTCATGGAATGGCGACAGGTATGTTATGCGTCAATGAGAACGCAGAAAGCGGACAATGGTTGACTGAGCTGTTTCGACATGCGACTCCAGTAATTGGTGAAAATAAAACGGCACTGGTACGTTTGTTCGAGGAAACTCAACGTTTATTGGCGAGTGACGAGTTCGAATTTGACCTGTTTTTGCCTGAAGATGATGTCTTGCTGAGTGAACAGGTTGAGGCATTAAGTCATTGGTGCAAAGGATTTTTATTGGGCGTGGGCTTTGCTGCTTCTTCGCCAGCCTGGTCGAAAGAAGTAACCGAAATACTGAAAGATATCGCCGAATTTACCAAGCTGGACGCAGAAGTAGAAGGCGAGGAAGATGAAAATGATTTTACGGAAATCACTGAATATCTTAGATCTGCTGTTTTATTGCTGCGGGACGAGTTAAGCAGCAACACCGGCGATACAATTCATTAGGCAGAGACAGAATATAATGAAACAAAGTGAATTTAAAAAACGCCGCAAGCAATTGATGCAGCAAATCGGCAAAGGCAATATTGCTCTTATAGGCAGCGCTGCAATCCGAACGCGCAACCGGGACGTGAATTATCCGTTCCGGCAGGACAGCGATTTTTATTATTTAACCGGATTTAATGAGCCGGATTCGCTGGCTGTTTTTATCCCCGGCCGGAAACAGGGAGAATATATTTTATTCTGCCGTGAGTTCGATGAAAAAAAAGCCTTGTGGGAAGGCGCCCACGCAGGCCTTGAAGGCGCCACTGGGCATTATGAAGCCGATGATTCTTTCCCAATTGATGATCTTGACGAAATACTACCTGGGCTGTTGGAAAACAAGAGCAAAGTTTTTTACCCGATGGGTCGCGATACCGATCTGGATCATCATTTACTGGAATGGATAAATCATATTCGAAGCCAGTCAAGGACCGGTGTCATTGCGCCTGGCGAACTGGTTTCGCTGGAACATATTCTGCATGAAATGCGCCTGTTCAAGAGCGCTGAAGAGCTTAAACTTATGCGCCGCGCCGCTGACGTTTCTGCAAAGGCTCATGTTAAAGCCATGCAAAAATGCAAACCCGGCATGTATGAATATCAGATAGAAGCTGAACTTATTTACCATTTCATCCAGGATGGCCTGCGAGCGGTTGCTTATCCTTCGATTGTTGCCGGCGGAAAAAATGCCTGCGTCCTGCACTACACTGAAAATTCAGACAAATTAAAAAGCGGCGATTTACTGCTCATCGATGCGGGCGCTGAGTGTGACCATTATGCTGCAGATATTACCC
>JAQTLI010000424.1 GCA_028714995.1 Methylobacter sp.
AATCATCTACACTTGATCAGGGAAAGAGAAACTATTGCGCAGCTTTGGGCTGGCGAGCACTTGTTACCCTAGCGGTAAAGCTATTTTTTACCTAATAGAAATAATCAAATGATTAACTTCACTAAAATGCACGGCCTCGGTAATGACTTTGTGGTTATCGACGCCATCAATCAGCACATTGACTTAACGCCCGAGGAAATCAGATTTATGTCTGATCGCCACTTTGGCATTGGCTTTGATCAGCTGTTACTGGTTGAAAAACCGGTAAGCGACAATGCCGATTTCAAATATCGCATATTTAACGCCGATGGTGGAGAAGTCGCGCAATGTGGTAATGGCGCGCGCTGTTTTGCCCGTTTTGTCCGCGATAAAAACCTGTCCGACAAAAATGAAATCCGCGTTGACACAAACTCCGGCCAGTTGCTGCTTAGCTTTAATGAAGACAACCTGATTACTGTCAACATGGGCATTCCAAGGCACTCACCTTACGAAATCCCTATACTTGCTGAAGAGGAAGCCCGATTTTATACGGTGCAGGTTAACGATACCGAAAGAGCATTTGGCGCTGTTTCCATGGGTAATCCACACGCTGTTCTTGAAGTGCATGACATTAAAACTGCGCCAGTATCTGAATTAGGACAAGCATTAGAAAGTCATCCCTTTTTTCCGGAACGGGCCAACATCGGCTTTATGCAAGTCATCGATCGGCAACATATCAAGCTTCGTGTTTTTGAGCGTGGCGCCGCGGAAACCTTGGCCTGTGGAAGTGGAGCCTGCGCCGCTGTCGTGATCGGAATCGAACACAATCTGCTGGATCATGATGTCAGTGTCGATCTACCCGGCGGACAACTAACAATAAGCTGGCCAGGTCGTGGAGAGCCGGTTTTAATGACTGGGCCGGCCGTCTCTGTTTTTGAAGGACAAATTGATCTATGAGTGAACAACAATCTGACTTAACTGCAACCCAGGTTGAAGCATATCTCCAGCAGCATCCGGAGTTCTTTAATGAGCATTTACACTTGCTGGAACATATGAGCATCCCCCACCCCAGTGGCAATGCGATTTCCCTGATTTCAAAACAGCTGGAAATATTCCGTAGCCGGCATCATGAAATGGAAAATCAGCTTACTGCACTCATAGAAATAGCCAGGGATAACGATACATCATTCAACCGTATGCACAAACTCACCCTGGCACTACTTGATTCAACAACGCTGGACGAAGCGGTAGCTAATCTGGATATAGTTTTGTCTGAGTATTTTATGACCGATTTTGTGGCTGTTCGCATTATTAAGCAATCGCCTGACTCGGCGATTGCTAATTTGTTTATTGAGCCAGGCAGCAAAGACGTGGAGCCGTTTATTAATGAACTGACCAGCAACCAGCCTAAATGCGGTCGGCCGACTTTAGCTCAGGCAAAAGTGCTATTTGGCGACTCAGCATTTGAAGTAAAATCTTGCGCCATCATTCCAATGACGTTCACCGAATTAGATGGTATTCTGGCCATAGGCAGCCGAGAAGAAGGCCGGTTTCATTACAGCATGGGCAACCTGTTTTTAAACCAAATGAGGGAAATTATTGGCACCCGCCTAATTACCTTGCTGCAGCAGGATTGCCTACGAGATGTAGGTAAGGGGCGTGAGCAGGAGCAGAAGCTTTAATATGCATGCTGATGCCGAACGAATGCTGGCTGACTTCTTTGACCAGCTAAAATTTGAGAAACGCGCGTCAGAACACACGATAAAAAATTATCAACGGGATATTAAACACCTAAGCCGTTATTGCGCTGAGAAAGCCATCTATCATTGGACTGACTTGCAGCAGTCCAATATTCGATCCCACATTGCAAATCGGCATCGGCAGGGCATAGGTAGTAACAGCCTGCAACGTGAACTGTCTGCCATTCGCAGTTTTTATAACTTCCTGCTAAAAAACCGTCTGGCCAGCATCAATCCTGCTCAGCATATACTAGCGCCCAAACAAGCCAGAAAACTGCCTAAAACATTGGATGTCGATCAGATCAACGGTTTACTGGAGGCCGGAGCAAATTCAGCCTTGGAAATCCGCGACCTGGCCATGTTTGAATTATTCTATTCATCCGGTCTCCGTCTAAGCGAACTCACGGCACTTAATCTGACAGACATTGACCTTTCGGATAACTCTCTTTTTGTCCGTACAGGCAAGGGGGGGAAATCAAGACTATTGCCGCTAGGCAGTAAAGCAGTTACAGCCATTGAAAACTGGTTACAGCAAAGATCAAAGAATACCCCGGCTGCTGAACCTGCCTTATTTGTTTCAACAAGAGGAACCCGACTGGGTCAGCGTAGTGTCGAGTTAAGACTGGAACAATGGTGCAAAAAGAAAGGTATTGTCGAACACATACATCCGCACATGCTAAGACATTCCTTTGCCAGTCATTTACTCGAATCCAGCCAGGACTTAAGGGCGGTACAGGAACTACTCGGACACAGCAATATCAGCACAACGCAGATATATACCCATCTGGACTTTCAGCATCTGGCTGATATCTATGATAAGGCACACCCAAGAGCCAAAAAAAAAGCTGACTAGCCGCTTGTGGCATAGGCAAAAAATTTAAAAATCTGATACTATGTGATTAATTTTTCATATAAAAAGCGATCTGTTTTCTTACTCAGACATACTTTCTTCACAGGACATCGGAAATGGCGGCAAACGAAACACTGCAGGATTTAAAATCAAAAGGAATACTCTGGGGATTTAGTGTTCTTATCTCCATTGTAGTGCTTATTCTGATATTTTTGGGCGCCTGGTGGGGAAGTGAACCTGGACAGTTTAATATACAAGACGAAGCGGTAAAACGCGCCGAAGAAACCCACAGCACAGATAATATGCCTGTTGGTTACACATACACCAACACGCTGGCTCATATCGCTGAAGTCCTGCTACATAAAAGCGGCGGCTATATCACTAATGATGTAGCGCCTCCCGGCGTATTCCTGGACAACATTTCCAATTGGGAATATGGTGCTTTGGTAATGTTGCGTGATGCCACATCAGCATTAAGAAATCACTTTGCAAGGGATCAGTCGCAATCTGCCGAAGACCCCGATCTTGCGATCGCCGAGCCTTATTTCTATTACGAAAACGACTCATGGGCGCTGCCTTCAACAGAAGCAGAATATCAAAAAGGGATTGATTCCCTGCATAAATACATGACACGTCTGCAAAAATATGGCGGCAATGTAAAACAGGCGCAGTTTTATTCCAGGGCAGACAACCTGTGGCAATACACAGAGGTTGTGATAAAACGTCTGGGCGGCCTTTCCACCCGGCTAACCGCAAACAGCGCCAGCGGCAACTATGGACCGGGCCTGACTGAACTTGAAAAAGAGGCGGCTGAACAAAAAGGAACAACCGTAGCTAAAGTAACATGGCTGGAGATAGACGACGTTTTC
>JAQTLI010000425.1 GCA_028714995.1 Methylobacter sp.
GTCCATGCAGTCATGGTTAACAGATCGTAAAAGGCCGCTGTATTGAGGGACAGTCAGATTCGGTTGATTGCTTTCCGATGGCCTTGTCGCCGTAAACCATCCTGATAATTTCCCTTTTTGCTTCCAGCCAGTCACGAAGCTCATTTCCTGGAGTAAAAGCGCGTTTTTCCGCTTTGTAATAGGCCGCTTCGGCGATCATCGATTTAAGACTCAAGTCCAGTTCGTGTACAGGAACTGGTTTTGCCGAGCTAAATCCAAACTTTACCAGGCCTAAAACGGTCTGCGGTGAGCTGTTTTTAATGCCGATTTCCGCAGGTTCTAATTCTATTAATGTGCCAAAAAGCCGATCCCATATCGAAAAGACCGTGCCGTAATTATTGTCGTGCTCGTTACGCTCCGTTGAATGGTGCACACGGTGCAAATAGGGTGCGATAATGACCTGCGCCAAGCGTTTCTCACCGCGGAATGAAATGTTGGTGTGATGAAACATGACGAACAAGGCCAATAGGGCTTCATTAATCAGTACCATCGTTTGTTCTACGCCCAGAAAAATAATGTAAGCTGATTTCAAAATGGTGATGATTAGCAGCTCCACAATGTGTATCCGGAATGCAGTCGAGACATTTAAATAAGGGTCGTTATGGTGCACTTTATGGAACATCCACAGGCAATCAAAGCGGTGACTGGCTTTGTGCCATAAATAGAGCAGCAAATCGAGCAATAGAAATGATAGCAGGGCTTTCCATGCAGGATTGGTGATATAACTTAGTAGCCCCCAGTCTGAATAGCGTTCGGCCACCATCAATAAGGGGGCTGCCGACAGTAACGAGATAACGATGCTGTTAAAAATAAGCAGACTGACATTGGTCTGATAAGACTGGCGCAACTGTTTAAGCGGCAATTTTCGTTTAGGATGGCTAAACTCAAGAGCCGACAGTACCGCAAATACAATGAGCAGGGTAAATGTAACCAATTCTCCTGACATGGTTGCGGGCCATGTTAAATTGGATTCAAAGGGGGGTGGTAATGTAAATTCGCTAGACATTGACTTTACCTCGATATAAGACTGATAAAACAATTAGGAGTTAAAAAATCTTAAATAAAATTTATGAATCTTTGATGAGGATTTATTAAAAATTTTTAACGCCGGAAACTTGTTTCTCCAAAGCATTCATATTTCAAATGTTGGAAAACAGCTTAGTGTGATTTCATGATTTAATAAAGCGATATTATTAGATTTGGTTGTCGAATAAATAGATAAGGTAATGTGTTGTAATGGTGCTCAAAAAAGCTATAAAATTTATTATTAACTGCTGTCGTGTTCGCCTTTAACTTTAATGCGTCGGTCTATGAATCAAACGAAACAGCCAAATTCCAGCGCACATAGCAACTGTGAACAACAATGCCTCTGTACGGCCATAGCCAATGGCGGCGATTGCAGCTCCCGGACAAAATCCTGACAGCCCCCAACCCACGCCAAACAACGCGGCGCCTATCAGCAATCGGGCGTCAATGCGTGTCGCACCAGGCAGATGGAAACTTTGTTCCAGTATTGGCGCAGGCCGGCGAAGAATCAGTTTATGAGCTAATCCCAGTGTTATCAGGGCACTTGCCATGACCAGCGCCAAACTTGGATCCCAGTGCCCTGCAATATCAAGAAACGCAAGTACCTTCACCGGATTGACCATCTGTGATATCACCAATCCTAGGCCGAACAGGGTTCCACAAAATAAGGTCGACAAATTCTTAATCATAATTTTAATCCCTAACGCCAATCCAGTGGCGCACAATGTAAACAGTAATGCCGGCGACGAACATGAAGATCAAGGTAGCCGCAGCTGAGCGTGGTGAAAGGCGCGCCAGTCCACATACTCCGTGGCCGCTGGTGCAGCCGCTGCCAAGGCTGGTTCCATAGCCAACCAGCAGGCCGGCGATTATCAGCACAGGCAATGGCGTGTCGATGCGGATATTATCCGAGTTACCGACAACTAACCTTGAACTCAGCGGGCCTAACAATAGGCCTGTAAGAAAAAACAGGCGCCAACCGATATCGCCGCGCTGATGAGGCGGGAGCGCTCTACCGATAATGCCGGAAATGCCGGCAATTCGTCCGTTCAAAAGCATTAGCAAGGCTGCGGATAATCCGATGAGTGCACCGCCGACCAATGCTGAATAAGGTGTAAAGTTCTCCATTGCATGAGTCCTGTTGGTAGATAAAATAAATTAGCTGCTTAGTCTCAGCAGACTTCAAAACCGTCGTGACCAAGCCAGCTGAAACGAGAGCTTAAGTATTTTCAGTTCAAAATTATGGGTTGTGTAAAAACGTATTTTACGGGAGTTGGATTCAATAGATTATCGTTTACAGGACATCTTTCTTTAACTTTTGAAATCAATAATTGTTCTTTTTCGGTAGATGCATCGGTATTCAATTCGATATGAACATTCAGCGATTGAAATCCTGCTCTTTCTTTGTCAGAAATCCCTAAAAGCTTTTCTGGATTAATATCTCCGTTTACATTGATATTCAATTGGTTAATTTTAATATTTAACTCTTTTGCAACTACGTTAAACACTACATTTAAACACCCTGCATATCCTGCTAAGATGTATTCAACTGGGTTTGCAGCACTATCTTCACCGCCAAAGATTGCTGGTTCGTCAACCACAATAGAAAATTGACGAGCTCTCCCTTCATATTTAGTTGCAGAAGTGCTTTTCCCATTTATTGAAAAATTAAATAAACTCATAATTGAATGTGTCCTGTCGGTAGATAAAAAAAACATTTTTCTAACTTAGCCGCTTGTCTCAGCAGACTTCAAAATCGTCGTGACCAGCCCAGCTGAAACGAAAGCTGATGCATTTCCAGATCAATAGTCTGGCCTGGGCTCAAAGGATTCTGGCCGCTGACCGTCTTGGTCGGTGAATACATAAAAGCAAAGGTCAGATCGTCTTTGTCGCCTAAAAGCCGCGGCTGAAGCCTGTGGTCAAATGCCACTCTTGTACTCCGGGTGCCAGAACATTGTATAATATTTATGAGCTGGGAATAGGTTGCTCGCCATAGCTGACACCGCCTCGCCATGTCCAGTCCTGGTTTTGCTTCCATTGGGTGCCAAACTTAAATACCGTCATGTCCTTCCAACCGAAGCCTGTCCCCTGATTGTTGCCAAGTTGTGCCATCTGCAGATTGGGTAGCAGGGAATTCCCCATCGAATTTACACTGCTATAACGGATATGCTCTACATCGAAAGCTGCGGTGATACTGTCATTGATATCCCTCGCCAGCCGCCCCCGCATTAAAGCTTTCTGGAATATCGAAACCACCCAAGCGACCTGCATAATTAGTTACAGGCTTCCTAGGCTGGCTTACGGCTGGCTGGTTCCCTCAGTGGAATTTACCGGGCACTGCTTGGTGTCAGCCTGCACCTTACCGAC
>JAQTLI010000426.1 GCA_028714995.1 Methylobacter sp.
ACGACAAGCATTGCTGCCAAGAAGCTGTGCTTTACACCGATTACAACCCAACATTACCCGCTGCCTGCCAAGCGTCTGACATATTCAAGTCTGTCATGTGTGCGGCTAATGAATACGTTTTGTGGATTGCCAGAGTGGGAAAATTCTTTAAAGCTAAGTCAGACCTAAAGTGATTCTTTTAGTGTAATTAGGCATCAAAAACACATGGGTTGTTTAATTAAATAATTGGCTAAGCTGATTCCAATTTAGAAAACACCCTTACTGGTGTAAATAAGGTTTTAATTGATACGTCAAAGTTTTCTGTATTTTCTAGCGCGTGCGGGGAATGGCATTCTCGCGCTTGCAACTATGGCTACCTTCACTCGGATTTTGAGCCCGCAAGAATACGGTATCTATTCGCTTGGTATGGCCATACCAACCATGGGGTGTGCAGTGTTGTTTCAATGGCTTAACGTAGCCGTTGGTCGTTTTTACCCGTTGCACGAAGACAAACCCGAAATGATTATGACCGCTGTCGCACGCGGATTCTGGTGCGCCACTGCGATTGCTGCTCTGCTGTTTCTTGCAGCACTCCCATTTCATGAAACGTTTGGCGTGAAGGCTAGTCTATATGGCATACTTTTTTTGATTACGGTCATGCTAGGGCGTCATACACTTGCGCTTCAAATGGCAAATACCCAAAGAATGCCCTTGCGTTTTGGGCTGCTTTCATGGACGAGAGGTGTCGGGGCATTTTTAATCGGTTTTGGGCTTATCCAATACGGGGCGGGTGCGCGGGGTGCCTTGCTTGGATTTTTAGCGGGTCTTGTGATCGCTGTACTCATATTCAGTCCGAAACCTCATCTTGGATTAGGGTTCAGAAGTGCAGGTGCTCATAAATCTTCGGATATGTTTCGCTTTGGCCTTCCCATGTCCGTGAATTTTTTTGCAATCGTTATTGTTGATGTGGCTGACCGATTCATGATCGGCGGGTTGTTAGGTGCGGATCACGTAGCGCCTTACGCGGTCGCATACGAGTTAGTCCAGCAGTCGATTGGGCCAGTTATGAATGTTTTATTCTTGGCGACATTCCCTATCATTGTTCAGGTATTGGAGGTGGAGGGGGATGAATCAGCTCGTATCCGCTTACGCACTCTTGGGTGCGGACTTATTGGCATTGGTTTGCCCGCCGTATTTGGGGTAGCGGTCCTTTCGGGCGAGATTTCCGAGGTTGTTTTCGGCAGCAGTTTTCGCCAAGATGCCGGGAGGATCATGCCCTGGTTGGCGGCCGCCATTTTCTTAGGCTGTTTCAAAAATTATTTTGTCGATGTGGTGTTTCAGCTGCGTAATGTATCCAAGTACCAGGGATATATCGCAGCCTTTATGGCGACGGTGAACGTAGTTCTTAACCTTCTTCTTTTGCCTCGCTATGGCGTCATTGCAGCGGCCTGGTCGACGTTCGCTGCATTCGCGGTTGGTCTCTTACTGAGTTGGTGTGTCGCCAAGACTCTATTTCCACTGCCTTCAGTAGGAAAGAACTTTTTGGGAGCTGCCGCTGCCAGCGCATTAATGGCGATTGTTCTATATATGTTGCCGTTAATGAATGGAGTCATATGGCTATTAGCTAAGATTGTATTGGGGATTTTCATTTATTCGGCGTTAGCATTGATACTGAATGTCGCGAACTGCCGTAACTATTTGTATGACGTCATATTTCGACGTATATTTACCAGCAAAAACGTGAAGATTAAAGATACGACCAGATGAAAATAGATGTCTAGCTGTCGGAGAACGGCTCTCGAAGTTAGGGCGCATGAGGCGCCCACTTAATAAGCATCGGGCTTTGCCGGAAGTCGGTTAATCTAAAACAATTTTATATATATTTTAGTTTCCACTATAGCTTTGACAATGGTGTTGTTTCCGAATAGAAAATATGTGATTAACAATTTGCAGTTTTTATTGGTGCGCATACTCATGCCACAATTGCTACATTGTTTAGCTGTATCCCAACTGTTTCTATTGCCTATTGTGTTTAAAGCTAAGGGAATCAACAAAGATCTGTTTGGCAACGAACAGGCAATTTTATCTACGCCTGAGGTGTCTAAAGAAATGTTGGTAACTGCAGCAAGTGTGAAAGAGACAATAAATGGCTGATAATTACGCAAATGTAAGTGTTATTATTCCATGTTATCGCAGTGCCGACACCGTGCAACGTGCAGTTGAGTCGGTAGCAAAACAAACACTGGTTCCAGTCGAAGTGATTTTGGTAGAGGATTGTAGTGGCGATGAAACATTACAAAAATTATACCATTTGCAAACACTATATGCAGACGGCTGGATCAAGGTGATTCCGTTGACTATAAATGATGGTCCAGGCACTGCACGGAATGTGGGTTGGGAAGTCGCCAAAGAACCTTACATTACCTTTCTTGATGCGGATGACACTTGGCATCCCGAGAAACTACGTATTCAGTATGAATTTATAAGGAACAATCCAGATGTCGCCTTGTGCGGACATCAGTGCATCTGGTTGCGTGATAGTGCTCCCCCTCCAGTACTACCGAAAGACTTGCAAGAAACCAAGATCAGTGCGAGAAGCTTGCTTTTCAAAAATGCATTTTCTACGCCCACCGTTATGTTGAGGCGCGATATTCCATTTCGTTTTCAAGAAAGTAAGCGCTTTGCAGAAGATTTGTTATTGTGGCAGCATATCGCTTTTGCGGGCTTACTTGTGGTGCGCATAGAAAGTCCATTGGCGTACGTTCATAAGTCACTTTATGGAGAAGATGGATTAAGTGCGCAGTTATGGAAGATGGAAATAGGGGAATTGAGGAATTTAATTGAGTTGAATCGGCAAAATAAGATCAATCATATTTTATTTATTGCTGCTACAGGTTTTTCTATGGCTAAGTACTATAAGCGATTACTGAAAATATGCTTAAAACAAATACTTTATTTATTAAGATATGATAAGTAAATTGACCGAAAATCAGTTTTTCAAGGGCAAGTATCTCAACCCACAAAAGCATTTTGCTTTTATTTTATGGGCGGTATTCTTTTGTTATGCAATTTGTGCAGCATTAATTTTTCAAAAAGTGCTGCTCCCCCTATTACCATCAATGCAAACAGGCAGTGGGCTAATATCTAATGATGCCGTGTTCTTTGATTCTGTGGCATCCTCGCTTGCTGATAAAATCAGGGAAAGTGGCTGGAGCAGATGGCAGTTGTATCCAGCAGCAGGGGCACCAGGAAATGTTGCGATACTCGGTGCTCTTTATGTACTTTTTGGACATGATCCCTCGCTGGCAATCCCTATTAATGCTGTTTTGCATGCCTTGGGTGGATTGCTCATTTTTCTACTCGCCCGCGAACTTGCAACCAAACAGTCTGTTGGCACTTATGCCTGGGTAATAGCTGGAAGCCTGTTTGTCATATTTCCATCGGCTCTTA
>JAQTLI010000427.1 GCA_028714995.1 Methylobacter sp.
CTTCCTTTGTATTCAATACAACCAAGCGTTCTAAATAGCTGTCAAAGCAGGGCAGACTTAACATCTGTCCCTGCTGGTTCAACCCTCTTATTTTCCTGTGTAGCCGGCAATATCCAAAGCCAATGCTTCGGCGATTTTTATGCCATCCACAGCCGCAGAAAGAATCCCCCCCGCATAGCCGGCACCTTCTCCCGCCGGATACAGACCCTTGGTATTTAAACTTTGGTAATGTTCGTTGCGTTTGATACGAATGGGCGATGATGTGCGCGTTTCAACTCCCGTCAGTACAGCATCTGCCATAGCAAAGCCTTTTATTTTTTTGTCAAAGGCCGGGATGGCTTCGCGTATCGCGGTTATCGCATACTCCGGTAAGGCCGAGCTTAAGTCGCACAAATGAACGCCTGGGGTATAGGAGGGCTGTACGCTGCCAAATGCCGTAGACGGGCGTTTGGCGAGAAAATCGCCGACTAATTGCCCCGGGGCTTCATAAGTTTCGCCGCCCAATTTAAATGCACCCGCTTCCAATTGACGTTGTAAATCGATGCCAGCCAATGGATGTCCTGGGTAATCCTCAGGCGTAATACCAACGACGATACCGCTGTTGGCATTGCGTTCGTTACGTGAGTATTGGCTCATGCCATTGGTAACGACATGCCCCGCTTCAGAGGTGGCGGCCACCACAGTACCGCCAGGGCACATGCAAAAACTGTAGACAGAACGGCCATTGCTGCAGTGATGTACCAGTTTGTAATCGGCGGCACCCAGCAATGGATGGCCTGCATGGTTGCCGAAACGGCAAGTGTCGATGAGTGACTGCGGATGCTCTATGCGAAAGCCAATGGAAAAAGGTTTGGCTTCAATGTAAACGCCCCGATCATAGAGCATTTTGAAAGTATCACGCGCACTATGTCCGACGGCCAATACCAGATGATCGCAGCGAATGGTTTCACCGCTGGAAAGTGTCACGCCACGCACCTGACCGTTATCGATGATTATGTCGTCCACCCGGCTTTGAAAACGAATCTCACCACCTAATGATTCAATAGTCGCGCGTATCTGTTCCACCATGGTGACCAGTTTAAACGTGCCGATATGGGGCTTGCTGACATGGAGGATTTCAGCAGGCGCGCCGGCTTTTACGAATTCAGTAAGTACCTTGCGGCCATAGTGATTCGGATCCTTGATCTGGGTATGAAGCTTGCCATCGGAAAAAGTACCTGCGCCGCCCTCGCCAAACTGCACATTGGACTCAGGGTTAAAAACGCCTTTGCGCCACAGTCCGAAAGTATCTTTGGTGCGTTCACGCACCTCCTTTCCCCGTTCCAGAATGATGGGGCGAAAACCCATCTGCGCCAGAATCAAGCCGGCAAACAGCCCGCAAGGCCCCGTGCCGATAATGACAGGGCGTAGCTCCAGATCCTTTGGTGCGTGAGTTACAAAGCGGTATGTAGTGTCCGGTGTTAAGGAGATGTGCGGGTCGTCTTGCAGGCGATTAAGAATGGCCTGTTCATTTTTGACTTCAACATCGACAGTGTAAACAAGTAAGATCGCATTCCGGTTTCGGGCATCATGACCTTGCCGGAAAATTGTATAAGTGATGAGCTCTTCAGTGCTGATACCAAGTCGATTAATTATCGCAGTTCTGAGCATATTTTCCGTGTGATCGAGCGGGAGTTTAAGTTCGGTAATTCTTAACATGTCGTGTATTCCGATAGGTTTTTGTTATAAAACCTTATGTTTTTTACAGGTGTAGGTGTGATGGTGTGCGTGCCATTTTACCTTAACGGGATTTTTCTTGTTCGCGGTATTATATAATCACATTTGCGTTTACATGGGAGTTAAGCCATGACGATAGGAAAATTGCTGACGAGTATTGGCGTTATTTTAGTGGCTGCCGGGCTTGTTTTTAGTTATGCGCCCTGGCTGATTGATTGGTTTGGTAAGTTGCCCGGCGATATACGCATTGAAGATGAAAAACGGTTTGTGTTTATTCCTATCACCTCTATGCTTATTGTGAGCATCATTTTAACGTTGATTATTAACCTGTTTTTTCGTAAATGATGAAATTGGAATATATCTGGTATAACCGGTTTGGAATTGTTGTACGAAACAGTAAATGATGATGAAAAATGAGTCACGCCACCTTGAATAAGGTTAGCGCCCTCGGCGGGCATATCTTCTTGTATTGTTAAACGCTTTAAGCTTGATAATTTGCTTAAACAAGTTCAAGCCAAGCTTGCTTAATACATTAAATTAATTTGGTAATTGAAAAGGAGGTAACATTCGAAACGTTACCTGCCTTTTTTATTGCGTATTGATAAGGCTACTCTGAAGTTGCTTTAATAGTTGGCGCACGTCTCTTGCCAACGTTCTTCTTGTCCCTGTCACGTATTTTTACTTTTTCGGCGACTGTTTTC
This sequence comes from Methylobacter sp., assembly GCA_028714995.1. GTDB lineage: Bacteria > Pseudomonadota > Gammaproteobacteria > Methylococcales > Methylomonadaceae > Methylobacter_A. The sequence continues at coordinate 2,418 of JAQTLI010000427.1, forward strand.
TTGGCTTCCACTTTCTTCTTGCCGCCTGCAGCTTTACCGGACGCTTTAAGTTTTTTAGGGCCTTTATATTTACCTTCCAGCTCTTTAATATTTCTGCGTGTAAATTTCTGCTTCAAAAACCGCTGGATACCGGACATTAAATTCCATTCAGTATTTTTCACCAAAGCAATCGTCAGTCCCAGTTCATCGGCGCGACCTGTTCGACCTATACGGTGTATATAATTAATGCCGTTTCGTGGCACATCAAAATTGATGACCAGGTTGATGCCTTTGACATCCAAGCCGCGGGCGGCAAGGTCCGTGGCTATCAAGATCTTAACCTCGCCACCACGGAATAATTCCATCATCCTGTTTCGATCTTTTTGATCCATCTCTCCATGCAACACGCCGACACGCAGCTTTTTCCCTTGTAGCGGCCCGCGCAGACTGTCCGCTTGAATCCTGCTATTGGTAAATACCAATGCCTTGCTATAGGTTTCATTCAGCAGCAACCAGGCCAGCAGCTTTTGCTTATGATCGTTGTCGTCAGCCAGTACAATTTGCTGTTCAATGTTGCTGTGCCCATCATGTAGCGTGTTTAGCGCAACGACTTTATGCTCTTTCAGCACCTTGTCAGCCATCTTGATAACGCCAAAATGCGTCAGGGTGGCGGAAAACAGCAGGGTTTGCCGTTGCGCGTTGCAGCTATTAGCGATGGTCAGTACATCTTCACTAAATCCCATATCCAGCATGCGATCAGCTTCATCCAGAATCAGGACTTCCAGATTACTAAAGTCTGGTGTCTCCTGCTCCATCAATTCCAACAGTCTGCCGGGCGTTGCAATAACAATTTCCGTATCTTTTCGGAGCATATTTTGCTGCAACCTGAAGTCCTCTCCACCGGTAATCAGGCCTACTTTCAGTTCAGTGAATTCAGCCAATTGCTGGCAGTGCTTGAAAGTCTGCTGAGCCAGTTCACGGGTCGGTGCCAGCACTAAAACGCGCGCACCGGACTTGAAAG
>JAQTLI010000428.1 GCA_028714995.1 Methylobacter sp.
GATAACCGCACTGCCAACTAAGCGTTTAAGTCCGCACTACCCTCCGCGGAATAGCTAACCCACCTTTCTACTAAAAAATGACTATGTCACCTTTAATTATGAAAATTTTCTATTTTCTGCGAAAAGTTTAATTTTATGCAGCTTATGGTATTTGCTCGAAGCCGCTCTATCTAAGGATTCCACATTTAACGGTTACATAGCAAAAAAGACTCATCTCCTTAATTAAGCATCCACTCATCAGGTTGCAGAATTCGGCGGGCCAACGTTTTATCACGTTTTCAATTATTCTCAATTTCACCTTAAATTTCCATAGAAGGAATATCAAAAATCCTTGAAATAAACTGAAACTCACAGGCTTCCGACTATTTTCACAGGTAAATGCAAGCTGATTTTGCATATACCTATATGGGGGCTGCTGTGATATTGCTGCTATTTAGATATTACCTATTAATAACAACTTGCTGATAATAAATACCCGATACATGCCTGAATTCTGGTGAACATGATTTTGCCTCACCCTTATTGAACATGCTGTTTCGCTTGAAACGGTTAAAGATGGCAATAACTTAGCCAAGGAATCTGATGAAAAGCCAGTGTATCAAAGTGGCAGCTCAGTATCATCAAGTCGCTTAATCTATAGGGGTGAAAGTACGATGCGGTCGTGGCCACGATTAAGGAAACGGGTTTGGCAGAACTACGGTTCAGCTCTGGAATATGAACAAGCCTTTCAATTAAAAAAAACAGGGTAGATTTATTTTGCCCTTGACTCAGGGCCTACTCATGGATGGCCCTGAGGTAGCCTGAGTACTTGTACGAATGCTGCCTTTCAGGGCTCCCTCCGATGCCCATGCCGAGTCCAACAACAGCCGCAGGATCATGCCATCAACTTTTTTATTGCACACTTGCTTATTTGCGGACACAGAAAACCCGTGGCGGGAAATTCCACACACGGGTCTTTGAATGAGACTGAGCCGCTTTCAGCTCCGGCCAGAACTCGAATCGTTCGCTACGCTACCTAGACACTGTTACTGTTTAGACACTGTTACGGTACCTGTAAACTCGAACGGGAAAAAGCCCGATGCCTGGTAAACGATCCGGCAAAGAGCCTTAGAAGTATTTGGCGCAAGCAGCTCTTTTTGAACTTCCACGATACCGTCACTACCGTCCTGCTGACGATACCAGGATAGCTCAGTCCACTTTGCGACCGGGAAATTTTTCTTGGTGATGATCTCAAAACCCCAGTCGAACTCCCAGGCTTCGGGAGGATCCACTTGGGTCATGGGGGGGGTGACCTGTTCAATCCGCTCGAAGTAGTCCTTGACGCTGTGCTCGTCATACGGGATGAACCTTCCACTCTGAGGATGCACGAAGATCCACGTGGCATGGTCAAGAAAGATATTGTTTTTACGACTCCACTGGTGATCGCCCGTGTAATTCTTAATAGCCGCATCATAGAGTTTAGCTCCAGCTTTAGCCGTAACGTCAACCTGGGCGCCTAATGTCGCTTCGGTCAATAAGGCTTGCAATACTGTTGTGCCGCCCGCGAAATCGTCGATCGTAGCCGTCCCCTCCGTTTCACCCGTAGCATCCACATCCAATTTATAGACCTTCTCGGCACAGTTGACAGGATCGATATGCGTACGAGCCGCAATCAAACTCAACGAGGATTCCACCAGGGCAATCCCTGTCCTTTCGGACGGCTCGAAAGTGGGATTTGCACTAGCTCTCTCCGCAGCTGCGGCGTTGTTCAGCCCAGATGCTGCGGGATTAACCGGGTTTGCTGCCAGTGCAGATACGGACCCCATCGCCAGCGCGACACCCATCGCGATGGCGTTTAAATTGTATTTTGTTGTTTTCATAGCACTTCTCCAGTTCAACATGATTATATTTGCCATGTAATTTGATACAGAAATCAATCCGGACATGATAACTGCACTGCCAACTAAACGTTTAAGTCCGCACTACCCTCCGCGGAATAGCTCACCCACCTTTCTACTAAAAAAATGACTATGTCACCTTTAATTATGAAAATTTTCTATTTTCTGCGAAAAGTCTTAATCTTATGCAGCTTATGGTATTTGCTCGAAGCCACTCTATTTAAGGACTCCACATTTAACGGTTACATAGCAAAAAAGACGCATCTCCTTAATTAAGCATCCGCTCATCAGGTTGTGGAATTCGGCGGGCCAACGTTTTATCACGTTTTCAATTATTCTCAATTTCACCTTAAATTTCCATAGAAGAAATATCAAAAATCATTGAAATTAACTGAAGCTCATAGGCTTCCTAATATTTTCTCAGGTAAATGCGGGCTCATCTTTCAATTAAAAAGGACAGGGTAGATTTATTTTGCCCTTGACCCAGGGCCTACTCATGGATGGCCCTGAGGTAGCCTGAGTACTTGTACGAATGCTGCCTTTCAGGGCTCCGATGCCCATGCCAAGTCCAACAACAGCCGCAGGATCATGCCATCAACTTTTTTATTGCACACCTTGCTTATTTGCGGACACAGAAAACCCGTGGCGGGAAATCCCACACACGGGTCTTTGAATGAGACTGAGCCGCTTTCAGCTCCGGCCCAGAACTCGAATCGCTCGCTACGCTACCTAGACACTGTTACTGTTTAGACACTGTTACGGTACCTGTAAACTCGAACGGGAAAAAGCCCGATGCCTGGTAAACGATCCGGCAAAGAGCCTTAGAAGTATTTGGCGCAAGCAACTCTTTTTGAACTTCCACGATACCGTCACTACCGTCCTGCTGACGATACCAAGATAGCTCGGTCCACTTTGCGACCGGGAAATTTTTCTTGGTAATGATCTCAAAACCCCAGTCGAACTCCCAGGCTTCGGGGGGATCCACCTGGGTTTTGGGGTCGATGACATCTTCAATCCGCTCGAAGTAGTCCTTGACGCTGTGCTCGTCATACGGGATTAACCTTCCACTCTGAGGATGCACGAAGGTCCACGTGGCATGGTCAAGAAAGATATTGTTTTTACGACTCCACTGGTGATCGCCCTTGTAATTCTTAATAGCCGCATCATAGAGTTGAGCTCCAGCTTTAGCCGTAACGTCAACCTGGGCACCTAATGTCGCTTCGGTCAATAAGGCTTGCAATACTGTTGTTCCGCCCGCTAAATCGTTGATCGTAGCCGTCCCCTCCGTTTCACCCGTAGCATCCACATCCAATTTATAGACCTTCTCGGCACAGTTGACAGGATCGATATGCGTACGAGCCGCAATCAAACTCAATGAGGATTCCACCAGGGCAATCCCTGTCCTTTCGGACGGCTCGAAAGTGGGATTTGCACTAGCTCTCTCCGCAGCTGCGGCGTTGTTCAGCCCAGATGCTGCGGGATTAACCGAGTTTGCTGCCAGCGCAGATACGGACCCCATCGCCAGCGCGATACCC
>JAQTLI010000429.1 GCA_028714995.1 Methylobacter sp.
TGAACGATTAATATGCATAGCGGCTGGCTGTTTGGTGGCTACGATGGTTTGGTAACTAAAGCTTACCACCAGGCCAGCCACTTTCTTTACTTAATTCATGGAGTTATCTCTTAAGTAAGTGCCATTCTTCTCTAACCCCCTATCTCGTCTGTAAATAGGTGAGTACCGATTTCGTATCAACTGCCAGGTTATCTCCATGGAAACTACTGCGCAAAGACCGCTGCCCATAAGTAGCTGTATGTATTCATCATGGGTCGTAAATATGAGATGGTTACTATCAATTTAGACGTTAGACTTTCTACTTAAGTGTTACTCGTCCCAATCCTCTTGGGCAACTCTCTACTGCGGGAGAGTAATGAAGTGTCAATCAGCGAAAATATTCAGGTAACAGCGTAAAAATTGACCAGGAATAATTTTTATTGTCTTGTTTCATCAGGTTAATTTATTTTATTGGTGGCAAATAAAGATGCTGAAAGTGGTAAATTTTATATACTGCTTTACGATGAAGACAGAGCAACCAGATACGAAAACGTCAGTTCAGCCGAGATTAATCCAGTAAAAAATTAGCTTGTATCTGCTGATTATTTGGTACGGTGTCAGTGGTTTCGTCTTTTAAATTAATCCCCGAAAGCAGTAATTTTTCTGCCTCATTGATTAAAAACAGCAATTTCTTTAACGCCTGTTCATAACTCAGTCCGTTTTCATGAATATTGGAAATGCAATTGCGGTCAGCATCTGTGCTTATGCCTGATTTTGCCCGATAAGTGAAGTAAATGCCCATGCTATCGGGCGAGCTTAAGCCTGGCCTTTCACCGATCAGTACAATACAAAATCTGGCTGAATAGTGTTCCGCGATAGCATCGCCAACCGCTACACGCCCGTGTTTTACGAGATACACAGGAGGCAGTGTGTAACCTTTTTTTTGCAGTTCGGGCAGCAATAAACTCAGGAATGGTTCAGCATGATGTTCAATGGCTGTAGACGATAAACCGTCAGCAACAACGACAACAGCATCAGCCATGATGGGTACGGTGTTCTGTAAACAGGCCATAGCAGATGCGCTTAACAGGCGTCCGAGATCAGGACGCTGCAAATACACAGACTGATTTTCTGCCCGGGATTGCAAGGTTAGCGTTTGACAGCCCTGCAAATTTAAGCGTTGTTCGAGTCCTGCAAAATCCAGCGGTATATTGACAGCATCGCGGGCCAGCGCATGCGCTAACTGAAAATCCAGACAGGCACGGGTCGGTAGGCTCATTCCCGCTCGCCCTAATGCGATACGCGCGGGGGTGAATTGTTTCAGGCTGTACCAAGGGTCTTGAACAATCGTCGGTTCGCTATGGTTGCTCATCTCCGTACTCACTCAGTTGTTGTAAAGACGGTTTAAATAACGCCGGTACATCAGGCTGTTGTTGTAATTGATTTGCAGCATTAAAAATCCGGTGTTGTTGCAGCCATTGCTCAAACTCAGGTGCGGGTCGCAATCCCAGCAATTGGCGCACATAAAGCGCATCATGGAAAGATGTGGATTGATAATTGAGCATCACATCATCTGCACCGGGTACGCCCATGATGAATGTGCCTCCGGCAACGGCAAATTGCGTGAGTAACATATCCATATCATCCTGATCGACTTCAGCATGGTTGGTGTAGCAAACATCACACCCCATAGGCAGGCCCATTAATTTGCCGCAGAAATGATCTTCCAGACCGGCACGGATAATCTGCTTGCCATCGTAAAGATATTCCGGGCCGATAAAACCGACCACCGTATTGACCAGCAGCGGTTTAAATTTGCGTGCGACAGCATAAGCTCTGACTTCACAGGTTTGCTGATCGAGTCCTTCATGGGCATTGGCCGATAGCGCACTGCCTTGTCCGGTTTCAAAATACATGCAGTTATTGCCCAGTGTGCCGCGCCCCAGTTCCAGTGCGGCTAGCCTGGCTTCCTGTAATAAATTCAGGTTGATGCCAAAGCTGTTATTGGCTTTTTGAGTCCCGGCAATGGATTGAAAAACCAAATCAACAGGTGCGCCCTGTTCGATGGCTTTCAAGGTTGTGGTTATATGAGCCAGCACACAGGATTGCGTTGGTATTTGATAACGTTCAATAACATCATTCAGCATATGTAGCAACCGCAAGGTTGCCTCAAGATTGTCAGAAGCAGGGTTAATGCCGATAACGGCATCGCCGCAACCATACAGCAAGCCATCCAGTAGACTGGCGGCAACACCGGCTGGATTATCGGTAGGATGATTGGGTTGCAAACGAGTGGAGAAGTGGTTTTCCAGGCCAATAGTATTTCGGAAGCGGGTGATCACGCGGCATTTTTTAGCAACCAGAATCAAATCCTGTATGCGCATAATCTTGGAAACAGCGGCCACCATTTCCGGCGTCAAGCCTGGAGCGATAGCTGATAGCACATCTGTTGTTGCCTGCTCAGACAATAACCAGTTACGAAAATCGCCTACCGTCATATGACTGATGGTCGTAAAAGCGGCGCTATCATGCTCGTCAATTATCAAGCGTGTGACTTCATCCAGTTCATAAGGAACCAGTGCTTCATTTAGAAACTGTTTCAGCGGCACATCGGCAAGCACCCACTGTGCGGCGACCCGTTCAAGGTTATTAACAGCTGCTACGCCGGCAAGATAATCGCCCGAACGTGATGGTGAAGCCTTAGCCATCAGGTTGCGTAGCGTTTTAAAATCATAGGCCAGATGGGTTACGTGTATCTTATACATGATTGACTTATCCAGAAATATTCGGGACGTTCAAGGTGGCAATACCTTATTTTTATACACGGTTACGGGAATTAAATCCATTGCGGAAGTGACCACATCCTAAGGCCCTATTTACAAACAATAATTTTAAGTCATTTAGCATTGCCCAAAGGTCGTTTTTCGACCCATTCCGGTCAGTCAAAATTTTGTTTAAAACTAGGGAGCGTTCTCAATTAAGCCAAATGACGGTAGACACAAGGCTAAGCATGGCCTGATAATTTCCTGCTAATCGCTCATATCGCGTTGCAATTCGGCGAAATTCTTCAATTTTTGAAAAAATCGTTCAACCGCATTTCGTTCTTTATAAAGAACTTTGTCAAAATCTCTTGGCACTTTCCGGTTCTTTTTAGACGGAATCACCGGTACTGCATGTTTTTTTTCTATGGCGGACACAAACTGGTCTGAATCATAACCTTTATCAGCTAACACGTAGCCTGACTCAAAGCCTTCAATCAATGCTTCAGCTTGAGTATATTCGGAAGTTTGTCCGGCAGTGGGCAGTAAACGAACCGGATTACCGAAGGCATCAACTGCCGCATGAATTTTAGTGCTTAAGCCGCCGCGCGATTTACCTATCGCCTCTTCAGTTTGTTGTTTTTTTTGCCGCTCCATGTTGATGAACCC
>JAQTLI010000430.1 GCA_028714995.1 Methylobacter sp.
GAGTCAGGCTGTTATCAACCAGCAAATATTTGCCGGCTACTTCAGCAGTAAACTCAATCATTACCGCAGAACCTGGGGCAATGACTGTAGTCTGGACGTTTTTCAAAGGCGGATTAGTGATTGCGCCATTTTTATATAAGCTGTCAAAAATGACGCCGATGATATGAAAATTAGCTGCCACATGCGAACCGACACCGACAAACAAGCGGATTTTTCACCCACTTTGGCTTTCAAAGCCCGATCACCGCTGAGTGAATTGACCCCGCCATTGAATAGAAAATACCTGATTTTTCGGCTAACATCTTTTCCTTGCTGAACGCTTGCAGGCCTTTATCGCCGTACTTGCCGCTGGTGTAAAAATCGCCCTGCATGACGTAAAACTCGCGGTCGACTTTTGCCAGACCCTGTTCCGATTCTACCAGTATCATGCCATACATGACGTTGGCGATATGGGTTGGCACATGCGGACTGGCGCAGTGATAAACGTAGATGCCCGGATGCGTTGCTTTAAAGCGAAATCTTTTTTCGCAGTGGAGCAACTCAATGATGTCGGCGCAAATTAACGCTTTATTCCCCCTGGGTTCAAACCATACGATTCCAGAATCGGGTCGATTTATTCCTGATGCCCCCTAATAATGGTCTGCGTGATGTGTTCAGCACTGAAAGCACTAATCCAGACAATGACAATTTTATATTATCCAGGATTTATCATGATCTTACTGACGACGCCGAACGCACTCATTATGGCAAGGAGTATGATTTTCAAGCGGTTAAGAAATTCGGAAAGCATTATTCGTTGTTAGGAAATTTGCTTATTATGATACTAACCAGCTTAACACTGACACCCAAAAATTCATGTTTCAGGGAAATTTCAACTTCTAACCTAGACCAAAGCTGCTGACGCTTAGACCTGTAGCTTGCATTACGGTATAGGCGTCACCGTAACATCAATTACTTATGTAATACTCTGCCATCAAGAACTTGTAATAACGGCATAAATTTCTATACCTACCTTAAATAAAGAATTAATATTGCAAAAAACGCCACGCTGTATATAATACGCCGGGTATGGAGAGGTGGCTGAGCGGCCGAAAGCGGCGGTCTTGAAAACCGTTGAGGGTTTATCCCCTCCCAGGGTTCGAATCCCTGCTTCTCCGCCACACATCCTATAGTCCATAAATAGCGGGCTGTAGTGCTTCAAAAAAGAGAAAAAAGATAATAGTTATTTGGACAGGAATCTTTACACCAAAACTTTTCTCTTTTTGTTCCACCAAAGATGATCTACTGGATGCCAATGGGTTAGTCCCAAGCTTCTTGTAAAATTTTATCAAGGATGGTTAAGCTGTGTAGGGATCCCCCCTATCGTTTTCCTTCCAGTTCAGCGGTAAGATTCCTACACAGTTCATCAAGGCCTTTGTTAAGGTTTCGTTTCATCGTTCGTTTGTTATCCATGGTCAATAATGGATTACAGGAAGACATCCAGCTTGTTTACTTCGTGTAAACCTCAAGACTTCAACCTCTCATCGATAAATTTTCCTTCGCAGTGTTTAGTGTCCAAAGAAAGCTGCATGTACTTAGAGTAGACACTAGTGATGAAAAAATTTTCCACTGTATTTACTTTCTCCGTGACCTCCTTTTCCGTCATACCAATCTTTAGACTTTTGATCTCAATGACTGGTGCTGTATGGGAGGAGTAATTGTATCACCCTCCAAGACATAGGCGAACCAACAAAAAGAGCCAGTACCGCTGGAAATTATTTTACTTCATTAAGATTCCAGCTTGAATGGCTGGTATTTTGGAAATCTAGTTTTTGGCGGGTTTGTCGGTATATTGATTATTGATCCAGCAACCAGCGCAATGTTTAGACTTCCTGAAACTTTTAGTGCCGATTTGACCGCTAACTTGAACGGCATGGCACCATCGTCAAGTGAGATTGTAAGTTTGAATGACGTCCCTTGAGAAAAAAAGGCCGGTAACACAGCCTTTTTGTTAGATATTAAAACCGCTAAGGATGGCGCGTGATCACTGAATCAATTGCAAAGGGTTATAAGCTGGTTTTAATCAACTTAATAACGCCAAATCAACCCAATCAACTTGCTTTTCTACAATTGTGCTTAACTCCAACAGTCCAAGCGAGGCGGCCATATTCAATTCTGATTCGACCACTTTCAAATGCTCTAGCTGTTCTAACAATTCAAACAAATCCGTTTGATTGATGTTCTTAATTTTCTTGGTTTTCTTGATTCTTTTCATTTTTAGATCAAGGCCAACTGGTTCAGCTGCCGGACATCCATGTTTTTGGTAGTGCTATTAAAGACAGTGGGTAATTTTGCCAAAGAATTATGATACAAAACTTTCTTTTTATTAAAAATAAAGCATTTAAATAACAAAGTCTTTCTGATTTACAAGAGTTTTTCCCTACTTCTCCGTTATATATTTGTTATAAGTTATTGTAATTAAAGTTATTTTTAATAAGGCATTTCAATCGACTCATCCTGGCACACTATTCACAAGCGGGTAGCAGCAAGTAACTTCGCTACTACTACAGCCTAGTTCTTTAAGCCGGTGTTACTCGGTCTTGATTTTTACCCTTCGAATTCCAATCAAAATCTTCAATCCCTCCAATAGGTGGATTAATCTAACCCATCTTCTCTAGTTTTGCACTGGGCCATCTTCGTTTTCCTATAATCACCGAGCCATTTTGTGCTCGTAAATTGCGTACCCTGGCTACTGAATGACGCCCCTCTGTATTCGCCAAGTTAACAAGTTCAGCCTGGTTTAATGTTCCGCTCTGAATATCAAACTCGGCATTCACACTGCTATCTGGATAATGGCTATTATCTGTTATAATTGGACTTAATCGGCCAACAACTTTCGTGATTCCTATGAAACAAACGCTTGCGACATGTGCGATACTTCTTATTTTTTTAACGCATGAAGCTCAATCCGAAGAAATTGGCTGCATCACTACGGCTTGGAAGCTGATCGGCGCAAACCATAAGGTCTGCGTACAAGCTTTTGATGACCCCAAGGTTCAAGGCATCACCTGTCATATCAGCCAAGCTCGCACCGGAGGTATCAGTGGAACGCTGGGTGTAGCCGAAGATCCTTCTCAATTCTCAATTGCCTGCCGCCAAGTGGGACCGATCACTATCAACGGCAAGCTGCCAGACCAGGAAACTGCATTTAGCGAAGATACCTCTATTCTGTTTAAAGAAACGCGAGTGACTCGCCTATTTGACGCTAAACGCAATACGCTGGTTTATGTGGCCATCAGCCGCAAGCTCATCGAAGGAGCGCCCGCTAATAGTATTTCCACAGTTCCGATCATGCCATGGACTGGACATTAGTTGAATATATCAAGGCTCGCTGTCTTTTAGTCCGCACCAACATACC
>JAQTLI010000431.1 GCA_028714995.1 Methylobacter sp.
TTTATTTTCCGGATTTTTCCAAACTTTTTACCGTAGCCTTTTGGGAAGCGGTGCTAAGTCTCAGTTTGGTGGGCAGTCTTGAAACCTTGCTGAGCGCGACAGCGGTCGATAAGCTGGATCCCTATGAACGCACTTCCGATCTTGATCGCGATTTAACAGCTATCGGAATCGGTAACATGGTAGCCGGTTTAATTGGCGGTTTTCCCATGATAGCTGAAATTGTCCGAAGTTCGGAGAATGTTAATAATGGGGCAAAAACAGCCTGGGCCAATTTTTTTCATGGCTTGTTATTGTTACTTTTTGTGGTTTTGTTTCCACGCATTATCAACAGCATTCCACTGGCTTCATTGGCGGCAGTGCTGGTCTATACCGGTTATCGATTAGCCTCGCCTAAAACTTTCGCCAAGGTATTGGATGTTGGCAAAGATCAGTTATTCATATTTGTTGTCACCATTATCGGCGTGTTGGCGACCGATTTATTGATAGGTGTCGTTCTGGGTATTGTTGTAAAGTTGGCTATTGATCTGGTACGGGGTGTTTGGCTTGGCAACCTGTTCAAGATTCATTTTACGATTCAACAACGAGATAATACGTTGGTTGTCAAGTTGTTAGGTTCGGCATTATTTTCAAACTTCCTGCCGTTAAAAAAAGCGCTTGCCAGGCTGGAACCCGGTAAAACGATTATTTTTGATTTCACAGACGGTTACCTGATCGATCATACCGTGATGGAATTTATCCATGATTTCAGGCGTAACTATGAAGCTCAGGGTGGACATTGCCAGAAAATTGGTAAAGCGCTGGAAACCTTTTCTGATCATGCTCTCGCTGCACGATTAATGACTGCTGATGATAGAGAAAGCTAAGCGGGATGACTCGAATTAAGTGATAAATAAGCCGTTGTTATTGATGCAGCGGCAACTTATTTATAATACACCGGGACCGGGTATGCGTTCGAATTGCATGCGTCACTCCTATCAAACAAGATACAAATCAAGTCATTACGAGTTATCGAAGGGCTTTTTTGGTTCCCTATCAATTATTATTTTAACGGTGTCATTTTTCACATAAACCACCAAAAATACTGACAAAAATTATTATTAAAATCATTCCTATCAAACATACTCCTATCGTTAGAATTTGCTCATTTTCACGGGATTTCATTACATTTCCTCGATCAAACCAGAAGATTTCAATCGTCTTCTTCAAATTCACATAAACATTCTGATTTATATGAACACTCTGGGTCGGTTGACATGCTGTCTTATTCGGCCAGCAATCCCAGTTGCTAATCTTACAACCAAGAACAGTGCCAATATTGAAAATTTTAAAAATATATTTAATTTCAATGAGTTAATTATTTTTCTCGTGAGGCGATTTGAGAGTCGGACATAAACGTGAGACGCATATGTGACTTAAGGCTGTCTCACATCTGTCTCATGAGACAGATGTGAGACAGTATCTAGGCAAAGCCAAGAATTATAATATTTTGCGTGCCAGATAAGGAGCGGCTGAGGGTTTGAAAAAGCGCCCGGCACAGTCGGTAGCCGGTTTATTGATCTGGGGAAATGCCCAATTCAGCAAAGGTCAGTAGAAAGTAGCCCGGCTGATACCGAGCAGTTTGGCGGCTGGAAAATAGCTTTAGGCAGCTGTCAGCAAACTGAAAAATACTGGCGTATTGAAGTGATCACCAAAAAATCACAAGGCAAGCCCGACCGAGCGCATTGTGAATATCAGGATGAACACGATATTGATATGACCGTGATGAGGGCCATTCAGCTATACCCGTTTCATCGATCTGCTGTTGGACTCATTAATCGCCAAGATGCTGTTTAACACCCACAAGCCACTTTGTTATTGCAATGAATCCGGAGTATCAGGACTACATTGAGATGCCGATCCTCGACAATGTATAAATTCTTTGCCGGAGGAGTAGAGTTCCCCTTCCGGCAAACCCATTGAGATGTGTGAAGCACAAGGGACTTAGGGAAGGGAAGCAGCCTGTTGTTTAGAGACTTTTTGGCAAATAAAATAAAGTTACTCGGCTTCGCGGACGAGCCCGAGGTTAAATCAATCCGGCATAAGCCGCTACATGATTGCCTTCAAAACTCGGCATCATGATAAACATTCTGCACATCATCCAAATCATTTAACATATCTAAAAACTTTTCAAACATGGGCATATCATCATCGCTGATAGCTGTGACACTTCTTGGTACAAATTGAATTTCATCCACCTCAAAATCAATCTCACCAAACGAATCCGTTAAGGCTTGCTTGGCCTTAAAGTAGTCGGCTTGGGGAGTGAATACGGTGATTTTTCCATCTTCGCTTTCAACATCGGTCACATCCACATCGGCATTTAGTAATGCTTCAAGAACAGCGTCCTCGTCATTATTCTTAAATACCAAGATAGCAGCGTGGTCAAACATGTGGCTGACCACGCCCTGAGTTCCAATTTTACATTTTGTTTTGGTAAAGCACTGGCGGACATCACCAAAAGTACGGTTAGGGTTGTCGGTCAGGCAATCGACAATCACCATACAGCCCCCGGGACCAAAGCCTTCATATCGGGCAGGTGCGAAATCTTCACCGCCACCGCCTTTTGCTTTTTCGATCGCTTTTTCAATAACGTGGGTGGGTACCTGGTCTTTCTTGGCTCGTTCAATCAGCCCGCGTAATGCTAAATTTCCAGCTGGATCGACGCCTCCCGATTTAGCGCACACATATATTTCACGACCATATTTACTGTAGACCTTTGCCTTGGCATCAGACGTTTTGGCCATAGAAACTTTACGGTTTTGATAGGCTCTTCCCATTGGGCTGTTGCTCCATTAACAAAGTTAAAAGCGCTAATTTTACACTTAAGAATTTTGCATGGGAAACCTTTTAGACAACTCAGCAAACGGCAATCCTGTTGTTGAGGTGTAGGTTACCTTTCCTTTTGTTTGAAGACTTGTGTTGCCCACGCAAAATAAAGTAATTCGACTTTATGAACAGGTGTCATGGGCTTGGGTGACTAGCGGCTTCCGAAAAAAAGCACCAATTTCAAGACCAGCTCCATTCTGGAATAGGGCTGGCCATCACTTGATTGACACGATTTTAGGGCAGAATTGTTTCGCTCAGCTTCAGCCTTTTACCCTGGATTTCAAGTGTTCTGTCAGACGTTTCATGGCCGAAGAAGCATCATCGGCGGAGAGATGGACGTTGATAATGCTTGGCATGGTTCGGTTGTTCAGGGAATTTATGAGCGCTTCTTCAAACGCTTCTTCCGTAGCGGCATCGTATCCCTTTAGCGGACCAAAGACTTCCCCCAGCCGGTCGAAACGCCAACTACTAATATTATTGAAAGGGCCTTCAAGGATGCCCCGTTCGGTGCTGTAACCGCAATTGTTAAAA
>JAQTLI010000432.1 GCA_028714995.1 Methylobacter sp.
CGACGATATTGGCGAAGCAGGGGATGTAAGCGGCTAAAACCCCATAACGATTCATGCGTCTTAGTTGATCAGTAATGCCCCTTGGCTGACGAAAGGCTTCTATAAAAAGACGGTTGGCGGCTTTGTTTTCGCGAAATGCATCGTCGATCAAATACAGATTTTTACGGATCAGACGTATGGTCGTTGCCCTGACGCCCTTGATCGATGAATTTTGTTCCAGGACTAAAAAAAGTTCCAGCAAGGCAATCGGTTGCCGCTCAAAAATACCATCGTCTATAGCTTCAAGATAGCCATTGATGACAACAAATTTATCGTTTAGCGGAATTGATTTGTATTCAGTTTCTCCAGAAAGGAAGCGTTCATTAAATAATTGCAGCAGCATTTCATTGAGACGTTCAAGCCCGAGTACCGTTTTAAAATAAAATTGCATGAACTGTTCAACATCCTGATTAAATTCCTGATGTTCAGTGCTAAAGCCAAATTGCTGGGCGAGGTCGCGTTGATAATCAAAAATCAGCCGGTCTTCACAGCGGTTGGTCAGCAGATGCAGGGCGTAACGGATGCGCCAGAGCACTTCAAGAGCTGCAACCAGTTCCATATATTCGGATTCTGGCAGGAAGCCGTATTTAATCAGCTCCTTGAGTGTCGAAGAATTGTAATGGCGTTTAAATACCCAGGAAATGACTTGTCTGTCGCGCAAACCGCCGGGCCCTTCCTTGATGTTGGGTTCGAGGTTGTAGGCGGTGTCATGAAATTTAGCGTAACGCTGCCGCTGTTCTTCCATTTTGGCTGCAAAAAACTGATCCGATGGCCAGATTTTGTCAGGGATGATCTGTTGGTTGAGTGTTTTATGCAGTGCGGTGTTGCCGGTAATCAACCGGTTTTCCATGAGACTGGTTATGATTGTTTGGTCACTGATTGCAGCTTCAACACATTGCTTGATGGTGCGTACGCTTTGCCCCGGTTTTAGGCCGATATCCCAGAGGAAAGTGAAGAAATGTGCCAATGCTTCCTGATAAGGGGATGTGTCTTCAGAATCCAGTAAAATGACAATATCGATATCGGAGTAGGGGAATAGCTCTCTTCTGCCGTAACCGCCAACGGCAATTAAGCTGAGCTGTTTGGCGTATTTGCCGAGGAAATGTCGCCAGCAGCAGCTTAGGATGTTATCAATGAAATCAGATTTTTCTTTAAGCAGTTTGGAGACTGATTTATGTGGATCAAATTTTTGCCGAAGCTCAATGTCTTTTTGTTTTAGTAAATGTTTGAATTGAAGTAGGCTGTCCTTTTTGGCAAAAAATGCGGCGTTAATGGGTTTATTTAACTCGATCACATTTCTTCCTGGCGTAAAGTCAGAATTTCATAGCTGTCACTGGTTACAAGAATGGTATGTTCCCATTGGGCGGACAGGCTTCTATCTTTGGTGACAGCGGTCCAGCCATCGGCCAATACCTTAATATGGCGTTTGCCGAGATTAATCATGGGTTCAATGGTTAATATCATTCCTTCTTCAAGGGTTTCTCCTTCGCCGGCTTTGCCGTAATGTAGTACCTGTGGCTCTTCATGAAATTTTTTGCCGATACCGTGCCCGCAAAATTCCCTTACGACAGAGTAGCGATTGGCTTCGGCGTATTTTTGTATCGCGTGTCCAATATCGCCTAATGTTGCTCCCGGTTTGACTTGTTCAATGCCAAGATACATAGATTCCTGAGTTACTTTGATCAGGCGTTTTGCGTGTTGACTGACATCGCCGACGCAGAACATTTTGCTGGTGTCGCCGTGGTAGTTGTCTTTAATAACAGTAATGTCAACATTGACAATATCACCGGATTTTAGTTTCTTTTCACTGGGAATGCCGTGACAGACCTGTTGGTTAATCGATGTGCAGATTGATTTTGGAAAGCCATGATAATTAAGCGGTGCAGGTATGGCTTTTTGCACATCAACAATGTAATCATGACAGATTTTGTCAAGTTCGTCGGTGGTGACGCCAGGGACAATGTAGGGCTCAATCATTTCTAAAACTTCAGCAGCCAGCTTTCCGGCGATGCGCATTTTTTCGATTTCACTTGCAGATTTAATGATTATGCTCATAAGTGTTGGGGGTCTTTACTTGATGCTTAAAATTGAGGGTGCTGCTTATGTCTGATAATATCAGACATGGCGAGGATTAATAACTGATTTTGACGGGCAGTCTTCCTGATGGAATAAAAATATTTTAACAGATATTTGGTTGTTGTATAAAGGTAATTATGGTATAAAGGTAAGTTCATTTTTGTACTAATACTCACATTTATCGTCACGTTTGGAAGGGTGCTGACTGCAACTTTATTTTAAGTAATGGTTGTAGCTGGTTTCCAATCGGGATAGGTGGAGGCGTAACCCAACTCGGAACAAAAGTTCCGAACTTTATTATCTTAGGAGAAATTAATGGCAGCAGTATCTATGCGTCAAATGCTTGAAGCGGGTGTTCACTTTGGACACCAAACTCGTTATTGGAACCCGAAAATGGCTACATACCTGTTCGGTTCACGTAACAAAATCCATATCATTGATTTGGAAAAAACGCTTCCAATGTTTAATGACGCTATGAATTATCTGGGTCAGATGACAGCAAACAAAGGCACGGTCCTGTTTGTTGGCACTAAAAAAGCAGCGCGTAAAGTAGTTGCAGAGGAAGCAAAACGTTGCGGTATGCCGTACGTTAATCATCGCTGGTTAGGCGGTATGCTGACAAATTTCAAAACCATCAAGAAATCAATTAACCGTCTTAAAGAGTTGGAAGCAATGAAAGCTGACGGTACTCTTTATCAACGTTTCGCCAAGAAAGAAGCGTTAGGTATGGAGCGCGAACTTGAAAAGCTGGAACGTAGTCTTGGCGGAATTAAAGACATGAAAGGCGTTCCTGATGTGATTTTTGTGCTGGATGTTGGTTACGAAAAAAATGCAATCAGTGAAGCCAAAAAATTGGGTATACCTGTTGTTGGCATTGTGGATTCAAACAATTCACCGGAAAAAATTGATTACATTATTCCAGGCAATGACGATTCAATTCGTGCAGTTAAGCTATACTGTGAAAGTGTTTCTGCGGCAGTAATGGATGCCAAATCAGCAATTTTAGGATTATCAGCAAAAGCTGATGAGTTTATTGAAGAAGCAGCAGCGGAATAAGTTATTTACTCATTGCTTGCAGGCTTCCTGTGACAATGAGCATTTAGATTAGGTCAAGAACGCCTCCTCACGGGGGCGTTTTTATAGTTACGAACAATGAGAGAAAAGAATGAGTAATACTATTAGTGCGGCAATGGTTAAGGAACTGCGTGAAAGAACAGGTTCCGGCATGATGGAATGCAAAAAAGCGTTAGTTGAATCGAATGG
>JAQTLI010000433.1 GCA_028714995.1 Methylobacter sp.
TTTCGGCTAACCGACTGAATAGCACCCTCAGCAACACTTAATTGATTCCGCCAGGCCGCATAGCCGTCATCATCAGCAAAAGGCCCTGCCTCGTAACAGATAACGGGGACTTTCTCGCTGCTTTTAGTGTTTTTTTTGACTTGCTCAGCTTGTATTACGGGTACTGACTTTTCTAAATCTGCCGTATTGAGGTCATTCTGCTCTAGGGATAATGATTTCGTTTCTACTACTGTTTGTTTCTGTTCAACAAGATTCAATGTTGCTTCAGGTTCAGAAAGAATCTCAGTTATGAAGTTTTGAAGGTGCCGTTTATTGTCCAATGCATCTAAAACTGAAAGGAATAATTCTGATTCAGATTTCGGGGAATCCTTTTTCAGCTCACTGACGAGTAAAATCGGCTCCCGATCTACAGGAACGTTCTGTCGTGAAATTTCAATAACCGGATAAAAAGCGCCTTTATTGTATTCCCAAATAAACAACGCAACATTAGCCAATGCCACCAAAAAAAAGACGATCTTCATGCATATCCTTCCAGAACATACAACAATCCACGCAGCACTAAATCAGGATCAATAATGGGCGTAGAATCAAGCTGCTCTGCGATAAATTGAGCATCGCCACCGGTTAAAATCAATTGCATATTTTGGGATTGTTTTGACAATACATGCTCAATCAATCCGATACCAGCCGACAAGGTACCATTATAAATTGCAGCCTCAGTAAACTTAGCCAGGCCGGGAGGATGCTTTGTTTCACTGAATTGTAATGCTTCAGTCCCTTGAACCAGTGATTTTCTCATCAGCGACAAGCCAGGGCTAATCAGCCCACCTAAATGATGGCCATTGGCGTCAATTACATCCACGGTGATTGCCGTTCCGCAATCGACGATACAAGCTGCGCCAGGGTATTGATGCCGAACGGCAACCAAAGATAACCAGCGGTCCACGCCCAGCTTTTCCGGCTGTTCATAACAGTTAACCACGCCAAATGCTTGCGCTTGAGATTTAACAGGGATAATTTCTACGCCAGGCCAAAGCTCAAGCGCTACCGATTGGACAAGTTCAAATAACCGTTTTGCACTAACACAGGAAACTGCAAGCCGCTGTGGTAGGGAAATATCTTTCCAGACTTCAACCAGTTCATGCCGCTCAAGCCGGTCATTAACAAAAGACCGGCCAGTAATGATTCGGTTATCTGTTGCAATCCCCCACTTCAGCCGGGTATTACCGATATCAACCAGCAAGTTCAACGTGCTGAACCACTAAAACTGACTTCGCCGGATGCAAAAGTCTGTACATTGCCATCAACACGTTTAATCAATAACATGCCGTTATCATCGATTCCCTGCACTATGCCTTCGAATTGTTGCTGGGCAATAAACAGTGTCGCAGCTTCACCTTTCAGGCAATCATAATCACGCCATTCATCAAGATAGGCCTTAATACCGACACCTTCATATTCGGCAATGACAGGAAGCAGATGATTCAACAATGTTCCTGCCAGCTTGTTTCTGGACAGTTTATTTTCACCGGTAATTTTGCTTAAATCAGTCCACGCCTGAGTGATAGTTTCCGCTTCTGTTTCCGGCAAATACAAATTCAATCCCAAGCCTATGATCGCAGAACATGGCCCGTCAGTTTCGCCCGAGACTTCAACCAGAATACCGCCCAGTTTTTTACCCTGGCTGTAAATATCATTAGGCCATTTTAGGCCGATATCATTGACATGATGCTGTTTTAAGGCCCTGATTACCGCTACGCCGATAGCCAGACTTAAACCTGAAATTGCAGCAGGGCCCTGCTGAAAATGCCAGAGTATCGACAGATAAATATTGCTGCCATAAGGTGAAACCCATTGCCGTCCTCGCCTGCCTTTGCCTGCTGTTTGGTACTCAGAAAAACAAATTGAGCCGGAAGGCGCATTATTGTGAGAGCGTTCCACTAAATAATTATTGGTGGAATCGATTTGATCGTGAATTTCAAACGATGAAATTAATGCTCTTGCCTGATCGTTAACGGCTTCATAGATTTCTAACTGGGCCAACAGCTCAAGCGGTTTATCCAGCCGGTAACCTCTACCACTAACCGCTGAGTGCTGCAACCCTAATTCTGCCAAACCATTCATCTGTTTCCAGACTGCTGAACGACTTTCCCCCAGTGCATCGGATAACTCGGTTCCGGAATGAAACTCACCATCAGCCAATAGGGCCAGGATTTTTTTTTGCTTATCTGAAATAACCACTGATTTTGTCTCTAACCATCGAAATATATTATCTACAGGTACAGATATTTGTTCCTCTGAATTGTTCCTGCATTACTCTACTACACGCCATCCATGGCGTTATGCAATATCTGCATTCACAACATCCATGTGGGTTATGCAGGAGGTAGAGCAATGCAGGAACAATTGCCGAGAAGCGGAAGCTTTTATTTATTTCATAAAAATTTTCACAACCGAATCTAAAACCTATTTCTGCCTTCTAGTTAATCTCTGATCTGCTGTTATTGTCTAATCGACATATGTTTAATCATTTCATGATCCTGATCTTTCATGTTGACATACTCACACCAATAAAATATTGGATACTGATTAAGGTCGCTCTTTCTGGCAAAACGCTTTAATAACTAATAATAGTTTATACACCGCCATTTACTATCACCATTTATCTACATTTTTTAAATTATACTTTAACCAGATAACTTATAGAGAAAAAAGCGATAATGAGAAATAAAGGGCATCCTTTTCTGTTTTTCTTACTGATTTAAGAAAAAAGTGATTGAAATAGCCGGGGTATTAAGAAATAAGATGAGGGTTCATGCGCCGCTTAATTCCAAAAACATGAATAACACTTGCGAAAGGTATATCCAATTTGATTTTTAGCGACAGGAGAATTGAAAAAACAGAATAGCGAATCAGGAAAATGCATCCGAGAAGTTGTTCTTAACCTAAAAGAACTTATTTTTAGCGCTTGATTTGTTTGAAATACTGATGGCGGAGAGTGAGGGATTCGAACCCTCGATGGGCGATAAAACCCATACTCCCTTAGCAGGGGAGCGCCTTCAGCCTCTCGGCCAACTCTCCAAACAGAAATGATATATCCCTTAATTCACAACCTTGTACTAAGAGATAATTTGAAAGCAGTAGCTCTCAATAATGCTAATAAAATTTTTTCTAGCGGCTAGAATGATGCTAAATGTTCCGCTACACTCAAGAAGTCTTACTCTTCAGAACCTGTCGAACCTGTCGATTCAGCCTGTTCTTTTTTGATTCTTTCGTAAATCTCTTCTCTATGAACAGATACTTCTTTGGGCGCATTAACACCTATGCGAACCTGATTTCCTTTGACGCCAAGAACAGTGACTGTA
>JAQTLI010000434.1 GCA_028714995.1 Methylobacter sp.
CGCAAAGTGGCTAATGATTTTAAAGAGAAAATGACCATTAAATTTGACCCGTTTTTACCGAAATGGAATTACGTTGCCATTCCATCCGCTAAGGCAATTTCTGGTGTTATTAAATTCTGATCCCTTAATTTTATTTAGGTCAGTGAAAAGATATTCGGTCTGATTTTGAAAGTCCTCACCTTTAAAGGCTATCCCACGCTTGCCTAACTCAGATAGTTCAGTCATTGCTTTACGAACTATAGCGACATTCGATGAATAGACTGTAACCGTTTGAATAGCCACATATCGAAATTCGGCCTTCTGACCATCGCTATATTCCTGGGCTGATTTGTCGGTAATTGAGGGCAAGGAATGTGATATTTCGGCTACCGCGATGCCCTTGGAAATTAGAAATGCTTCAATGCTCTTTTTACCGGCTTCAATCGAGTTATATAGCGCGCTCAGATCATTGTTGCTTTCAGTGAAAACGATTGGCCATATCACTACATCGGCGGGCAGTTCTCGCTCGGATAACCCTTTAACGGAAACGCTCCGCTCGTATTCTTTGAAGTCGATAGCAGCCCTGCCAAGGAGATATCCCAGCGAAGTCAGTCCAAGAAAGATCGATATGCCCAAGATCAGGGCGTTTGCTTTATTTGTTGGATTCATGCTTTAGCTCATTCTGCTTAACAAGTTATGATCCAAGTCAGGATAGTTTATAGGAGGGTTACTATCAAGCACTAATAAAACCTTATCCCTCCTGTTCTACGTGACTCGGTAACACTTAAAAATTATATGCTATCCGTATTTAAAACTATCACGACAGGCTTCCATTGGCCGAAAGCCCTCTTTTGCAAAGCAATATTTTTGTCAACATTGAACGTGAGCTATGCGGCAGAAGTCTTTCTCAGCACAAACTGTAGGTTAAATTCAAATAAAAATATAGTATCGCGTAAAATTTGTCGGGACACTCTTAACATATAGCTAATCATCTGGCCTCGCCGTTTTGAAACGGGCAGACGCCCCCAAGAGGCCGAGCACGAAGAAAGCCGTGCCGACAAGGGTGAAACGAAGATTCGACTCCTGGATAGTCAAGTCGTCGGTAGCATAAAGCATAATAATGAAGGCGACCGATCCCCACGCAAGAAAACGCAACGCCGCGGCCATAATGAGTTTACCTAGAGTTTCTGATTCGCTCACTGGCGTATCCATTCGATAAGCCACAAAACCGCACATGAGTGCCGGCAGGATTCCCCAACGCATATGGTCTAAGAAGCTTTCCAGAAAATTAAAATACTCTCTGCGGTAGAAAGTTAACTCGAGAACAAGTGTCGATACCATGGTGCTGACAATGAACCCCATTATCATCATTGCCATATAGAATCCATAGTATCGATCGGCTTGCTCACGTTGTCGCCTGAAGGCGAGCGTCCGTGAAATAAAGACGAGCGCTATCGGAAGGACATACATCGGAATGGAATAGGCGATCCACCGTAGCGTTGTGTAACTAAAGTGCGTTAATGGTTTATCCGGAAACAGGAAAGCATTGTGTAGCGAGACCGAAATCTCTCGACCCAACATGACCCCGATCGCAGTTGCAGCTGTAAAAAGCAGAACATATTTATAGGTGTGTTTCAGGCGGGCCTCGTGGACATTGCCGCCGAGCTGCTTCACGGTTGCCCATATTTCGTTCTCGCTTGCACTCCCGAACACGACCAGAGAAGCGAGCAAGCGACAGAGTAGACCGGTGAGGTGGTCAAGCTCTTTTATCAAATTTACCGTCTTGGTATAGTGTGGTTCCGCTTCCTTCCAGATGTTAACTTTTTCCGACATTGCATTGTAGGAGATACAAATTTCCCCCCATTTCAGAGATGGTTCGCTGAATAAACGACGAAAGGACGATTGGTTGGCGTAGCTCTGTATCTGGTCAAAAAGAAGGCAATTATGAGCCCATTTATACTCGACCGTGGCGCTGGATTTTTCGAAATCACCGGGGTCGATGCTCGGCACCAGCAGGCGATTGCCGATTTGTGTTTTTAGTCCATCGTCGACCGCGGACAATCTCGATGTAATTAGAGCGTTATAGACCTCTACCGCTTTTGTCGGAATTGCGAAAGCGTCATGGATGCTGTCCCTGAAAATAAGTAAGGGGTTAAACTTGCTTTCCCAGGCAATAAAAAAAAGAAACAGCCCGGCGGCAATCAAGGGCATGATCGTGCTTTCGTCCAAGCCATTCAGGAGATTCGTCAATTCCCCTGGATGGATGTTCTTCACGATGTGTGTCACAAGCGGTTCCAAGGGCAGCCACCGCCAGGTGAGTAACCAGTAAAGTGCTGCGATAAACGTGCAGTACGATGCGATCCCTATCCAGTAGGTGCTTCTGCGGACAAAGTATTCGGGTAATGTCGGTTCATCGCCTAGCTGAATGCGGCGTTTTTGGAAGGACTGATAGGCGAGGAAGAATGCTGCCCCAGTTCCAAGAAACTGCACCGCAAAGTTAATCAAGAGTTCGGAATTCATCGTGCGGCTGCTCCTACGTATTTTTCACAAGGTTTCGGGTTTAGAAAAAAGCCAAGTCCCGCCTGATTATAAACGCTCTTATTAAACAATTCCGGTTGTTTTTTACGCCAGTTTTGCAAGGACTGGATTGATGTGATGTGGCCGAGCGAGCGTTGCAGGAGCGGGTGGTGACCAGAACTTCCTGTAACCATCCGTTGAAGCACTCGATCCTGCCATCTCGGTGGGCAGAATAAAAGGAAGAACACCGAACCAAGCTTTTGACGTTACTATATAAAATAAATGACCGTAAAACAGCGTGGAAAAATGACTAGTGAATCGAAGAAAACAGCGTCTAAATTAACCATGAAAAATCATTATCACATTGTTTTTTTTAATATTTATTTTAGAAAGTTGTATGAGGTAATTATAAGTACGGTACATTAACACACTTGCCTAATGATTCAACAGTGGGAAAACAAGATTGAAAGTGGATTGGCCCTGAATGCGGATGACTTTAAAAAGACGCGTAAAGATGGTGTTCGCACTTACAATGCTCACATTCGGTCTGCTCCTTGTACTTGCCGAGGCGGTGTATTGGCTCGGATACCGCGCAGCACAAGACACCGGTGGATTTGGAAGTTGCGTTGTGCTTATTCCCGGCTATCCGTCAAGAAGCGATGGAACACACCACCCGGTCCAACAGCTTCGAGTCGAAGCTGGCTATTCAGCTTACCAGGCGAACCGATGTTCCCGTATCATTCTTTCGGGCGGAGCTGTAAAGAACGCCCATGTTGAGGCAGTGTCTATGGCCGAAATTGTTCATACACTCGGAGTGCCCGAGCGCAATCTCATCATCGAAGCGCATGCACGAACAACGTGGGAAA
>JAQTLI010000435.1 GCA_028714995.1 Methylobacter sp.
AGATCACCGCAACATCGTTGCTTTCCGGAAACTGGACCGGATCGTTACAGAAAAGCAGCACGACAGTTTCATTGCCGTACACAAAATGATCGTAACTATCCGCATCCAACAATGGATAGCTGTCTCGGGTTTGCAATTGCGCAAGCAGCGGTGATGTCATAATTTTAAAAACTCCGGCAATTGCGGTTCCCTGTCTACCAGATCGGCAAAGAAATGGTCTATTTGGTTATGATCTATTGAGCTATCGCCCTGCATCGCCAGACGCATGGCGTCCAGTGCATCGGAGATTTGTCGTGCTTTTTGTTCACTGAGCACTTCCCGTGCGGTATCGAGAAAAACCAGCAGCCAGGTACCGATAGGTTGCGGGCCTACCAGCATCATGTCGACCAGGCTTTCCTGACCGCGATAGCTACAGCGCGCTGACTCGTCATGCTGTTCGACAACTTGCATAGGGATGCCGATACACATCAGTATTTGCCCCTGTAATCGACATCGACTTGCACAGTGCGCTCGTCGACAGGTTGCGGTGGGCGCAACTCAAACCCTTCAACCTGCAAGACCCGCTCGTCTCCGATGCGACAGGCCTCAGAAGCCGGAGGCCGTTCCTGTTCGTAACGCTGTATGTTCAGTACCGGGTCGGTCAAATCAGTATTTGCTGCTGTTGCTTCCGCGCTGATGCCGAAAGCTTGCAGATAGGCGAGTGCCATGTCTATCGCCGGTTGGATTTGCGCCTTTACTTGCGGACGCAGGCTACCGCCATAGTCGTCCAGTTCCTCAGGCTGCACGCCGATCAACAGCAAGTGCTGCGGATAGCTGCCCAGCATTTGCGCCATCGCCAGCACTTCCTGGAATCCGGTTTGATGCAGACTCATTTTTTTTACGCCGAGAAAATTCGGTACGTCATCGTTTTCGATCCGTTTTAATGTGCCGGGCGGCAGATCGTAATTCACCGCATCGAATACGATCAATACATCAGCCGCCTGGACATGTTCGACCAGATAAACGCCTTGAGTGCCGCCATCCATGATCTTGACGCTATCGGGGAAACGGTAGCCTTTTTGCAGGCGTTCAATCACCCGAACGCCGAAGCCTTCGTCAGCCCAAAGTACATTACCTATGCCTAGCAGCAAAATGTTCATGGTTAATGGACGTCGTCTACAGGTTTATCGTCTTTAAAGGTGCGCCAACCGGTCACTATCGACGACAAAATACTTTGCCTGGATAATTTATCCTCGCGCACAGCGACATAAACATGGATCAGCACAAAACAGACGATCAGCCACATAATCAGATGATGCCAGCTATGCAGGCTTTGGCTGTCGCCGAAAATCGGTAGCACCCAACTGCTAAACAATGCATATTGCCAGCTGCCCTGCCCTGTGCCTTCTCCATACAATGCAAAGCCGGTGATTATCATAAACAACGCGCCCCAAACAAAGATGAAATGCATGGATAGCACTGCTAAAGGATTATGACCGGTGTATTTTTTTGGTTCCTTAACCAAAAAGGCATACCACAGTATTTCATGGCCGACGCCCTGCCAGAAATCCCGAGACAACAAAGGTGGCATGAAGATTTGCCGGGCATGTTCGTTACCGGCATACGCCCAGTAAGCCCGAAATAGCAGACCAATCGCCAATAAGTATCCGGCGGCGAAATGCAGAAATCTGACGTAACCCATCACGAAATGATCGGAGGCTTCACCGCTCACCGATGCGAACGGCGAGGCAATTAAATAGCCGGTTACGGCCAACGCAACGATGACCAAGGCATTCAGGCTGTGCCATAGCCGTACCGGTTTTTCGTAGACGTAAACAGCGTGCGCCCCTTCTCCCTCTGGACGACTGCAAGGATGCAGGAGGTAGAGTAACGCATGGAGCGGTTGCCGAGAGGGCTTTGCACTGCTTAAGTCAACAGTATTAGAGATTGAAGTTGGCTCAGTCATGGAGACTCCTTATGCGGCGAACAATAACCAAGCGCCGATCAAGCCGGTCATGGTTCCGTAAATATGAATCAAACCGGTCGCATTGACGCGCTGTGCAATCAATCCCAAAGCTAACCCGGAAAAATGCAAAACCGCAGTGCCCGATACAATCCCGGCGATATACGCATAGGCCGAAGCGGCAACAGGCATTTCGCTGCCGTGCGCCAATCCGTGCATAGCAGCAAAAGCTGCAATCGACGTCAAGATTATCGCCTTGGGTAATCTAGCCGTTCCGAAGCTCAGCGCGATGCCGACCGACAACAACGAGACAAGAATGGCCGTTTCAACATAAGCGAAACCAATCCCTGCTAAGCCGAGCAGAGCCCCTGTCGCCATGAATAACAAAAACAGGCCTATCGCTTGGCTGGCAAGCAAACGGTTTTGAGCACTAGCCCATAACCCCAAGCCCAGCATTACCAAAAAATGATCCAGACCCAAAAATGGATGCTGGAAACCGTGGCTGAAACCGGCGGTAGGCAACAAGCCGGTGTGCGCCGATGCGACATGGGAAAACGCGATAAGACCTGCGACCAATATAATTCTTTTCATAATCAAACTCCTCAGCGTACTTTGACTTGAGTTAATTCGGTGCCGTCCGGGCTGATGATATGCGTCGAACAAGCCAGACAAGGATCGAAGCTGTGCAAGGTGCGCAATATTTCTACCGGTTCCTCTGGACGTTCCACTTTGGTATTCATCAATGCCGCTTCGAACGCGCCGATGTTGCCTTGCTCGTCGCGTGGCGAACCGTTCCAGGTGGTCGGCACCACGCATTGATAATTGGCGATCTTGGTATTTTCGATTTTCAGCCAATGTCCCAATGCACCGCGCGGCGCTTCGGTAAAACCGACACCTTTGACGCTGCTCGGCCAGGTTTCAGGGTCCCATTTCGCGACGTTCGCCGTCGCCAAATCGCCGGACTTGATATTAGCGACCATTTTGTCCATGAAATAGCGCATCTTGCCAGCCGCCCATTGCGCTTCCAAACCGCGAGCAGCCGTCCTGCCCAAGGTCGAGAACAACGCGGTAACCGGAACATCCAGCGTCTTCAACACGAAATTGATTTGTTCGGTAATTTCCTTGTTGCCTTGCGCATAGCCGATTACATAACGGGCCAACGGGCCGACTTCCATTGCATGGCCGCGCCAGCGCGGAGCCTTGATCCATGAATATTTGGCCGCTTCGTCCAGCTCCTTGATATGTGTGCGGTCGCCTTTGGTGTTCGGCCCCAGCTTGTAGTTCGGTTCGGTAATGCCGTCCCAGGGATGCAGGCCCAACGAGTCATCCGGGTATTTGTACCAGGAGTGCGGGATGAATTCCTTGATTTGCTCAGGATCGCTCAAGTCGACTTCATGGACTTTAGTTAAAT
>JAQTLI010000436.1 GCA_028714995.1 Methylobacter sp.
TTTGTTTAAAGATATCACCTAAGGTAGGCGTACCTACTGATGGCTGTGAATAATCTTTAATAGTATGAGACTCTTCATCGGAATCTTTAGCTTTAATAGATAAAGAAATGGTTTTGCTTTTCTTGTCAACACCGATGAACTTAGCTTCAAGCTCATCACCTTCTTTTAACAAGGTACGTGCATCTTCAACGCGGTCACGCTGGATTTCAGAAGCGCGTAAATAACCTTCAACATTATCGGCTAAAGTGACAACAGCGCCTTTAGCGTCAACTTCTTTAATAGTTCCTTTTACCAAGCTGCCTTTTTCGTGAGTAGCAAGGAAGTTTTGGAACGGATCCTGTTCAAGTTGTTTGATGCCTAAAGAAATACGTTCACGCTCTGAATCAACCGCCAAGATGACAGTTTCCAGTTCGTCGCCCTTCTTGAAGTCACGAACTGAAGCTTCACCTTCATCTGCCCAAGAAATATCAGACATGTGAACCAGACCGTCAATTCCGCCTTCCAAGCCAATAAAGATACCGAAATCAGTAATTGACTTGATTTTTCCTGAAATTTTATCGCCTTTGTTATGTGTTGCTGCAAACTCATCCCAAGGATTGGTTTTGCACTGTTTCATGCCTAAAGAAATACGACGACGTTCTTCATCGATTTCCAGAACCATAACTTCTACTTCATCGCCCAACTGAACAAGTTTGGAAGGATTCACGTTTTTGTTGGTCCAATCCATTTCAGAAACGTGAACCAAGCCTTCTACGCCTTCTTCAATTTCAACAAAGCAGCCGTAATCAGTCAGATTGTTCACTTTACCGAATACGCGTGTACCTGCAGGGTAGCGACGAGCGATGTTTTGCCATGGATCTTCACCCATTTGCTTCATGCCTAATGAAACGCGATTTTTCTCTTTATCGTATTTCAGGACCTTAACTTTTATTTCCTGACCGATTTCTACACATTCAGACGGATGACGTACGCGTCTCCATGCCATATCAGTGATGTGTAACAAGCCGTCGATACCGCCAAGGTCGATAAATGCGCCGTAATCCGTCAGGTTTTTAACCACGCCGGTAACGATTGCGCCTTCTTCCAGAGTTTTCAGCAATTCTTCTCTTTCTGCACTGTATTCTTTTTCAACAACTGCACGACGAGACAGAACAACATTATTACGTTTTTGATCGATTTTTATAACTTTGAATTCCAGATCACGATTTTCCAGGAAAGTCGTATCTCTGATTGGACGTACGTCAACCAATGAACCAGGCAAGAAAGCACGCAAAGCACCAACAGACACGGTGAAACCACCGCGAACTTTACCGGTAATTTGACCAATAATAGTTGCTTGTTTTTCAAAAGCTGTTTCCAATTCGGACCAAGCTTTGTTTTTCTTCGCTTTATCGCGGGAAAGAAGCGTAGCGCCTAAGCCGTCTTCAAATAAATCAAGGGCAACCTCAACTTCGTCGCCAATAGCAACTTCTAATTCACCATTGTTATTTAGAAACTGCCATTTTGGAATGACGCCTTCTGATTTGGAATGAGTGCTTACAATGACCATATCATTTTCGATATCGACAACGGTACCCACTAACATCGCGCCAGGACGCATTTCTGTCTTGATTAGACTTTCTTCAAATAATTCAGCAAAGCTTACGCTCATTTTTCTTTTCCCAAGCCTGTCGAAACACGAACAAGCCTTTTCTTTATCAAAGTTAAAAGAAGACCACAAAAACTATTTTTTATGGTCACATAAAAAATCCTTAACGGATTAAATTCAGTACTTCGTCAATAACAGAATCCAGTGTCATATCAGAAGAATCAATATAAAGCGCATCGCTAGCCATAACCAATGGGGAGGTCTTACGCTCCGTGTCACGGCGATCACGCTCTTCTATTTCATTTGTTAAGAGTTTAAGGTTAGCATGAATCCCTTTTCCCATCAACTGTTTATATCGTCTTTGAGCCCTTTCAGCAGCGCTAGCCGTTAAAAAAACTTTAATTTCAGCATCAGGAAAGACTACCGTCCCCATATCACGTCCGTCTGCGACCAACCCGGGCAATCGCCTGAAATCTTTCTGTTTTTGCAGTAAAATACGCCTGACACCTGGATATGCGGCAACAATTGACGCAGCATTACCTGTACTTTCAAGGCCTAATTGAGGGGTAATATCTTCACCGTTCAGCTTAACAATTAACTCATCGCCACAATCGAATTCTAACGTCATTGCTTGCGCTACTTTTGCAACCTCAGTTTCATTTTCCAGGTCAACACCCTGTTTTAACACCGCAATTGCCAGTGAACGATAAATAGAACCACTATCCAGATAATTCCAGCCAAGCTTTTTCGCCACCGCCCTGCTGACCGTGCCTTTTCCTGCACCGCTAGGGCCATCAATCGTCAGTACCGGGATATTCATTATTCTTCCCTGCAAACAAGGTCAAGGCCTAAGCGCTTTGCCAAGTCCCTAAATTCAGGAAAAGATGTATTCACATTTTCACAATCACGAATGGTAATAGGTGCTTCGGCCCGTAATCCGGCAATTGAAAATGACATGGCGATTCTGTGATCGCCATGCGATATAACTTTACCGCCGCCAATCGAACCGCCTTGAATAATCATACCATCCTCGGTAGGCTGAGCATTTACGCCCAATTCCTGCAGCCCGTCTGCCATCACTTGAATGCGATCCGATTCTTTCACTCTGAGTTCTTCCGCTCCGGTTAATCGTGTTTGACCTTCTGCACAAGCTGCAGCAACAAACAACACTGGAAATTCATCAATAGCCAGTGGCACCAGTTGCTCGGGAATATCTATGCCTTTAAGGGGGCTGTAAACAACGCGCAGATCGGCTACCGGCTCTCCGCCGACAATACGTTCGTTAAGTACCTCGATATTTGCCCCCATCAGCCTGAGTATGTCTATTATTCCGGTTCGGGTTGGATTAATACCCACATGCTTTAACAGCAGATCAGAACCCGGGGCAATAGAAGCACCCACCAGAAAAAACGCAGCCGATGAAATATCGCTGGGCACATCGATATCAGTAGCCTTTAAATGTCCTTCAGCAGTAATACTGACTTTATTGCCCTGCTGTTTTACGGGATAGGAAAATCCAGACAACATGCGTTCAGTGTGGTCACGGGTAGACGCGGGCTCGGTAACACTGGTTACGCCTTGCGCATACATACCTGCGAGCAACAAGCACGACTTAACCTGCGCGCTCGCCATCGGCATGACGTAATCAATGCCGGACAATTGCCCAGCCTTTCCGGTAATGCGTAATGGAGCAGTGCCCTGCTCGGTTGTTTTTATATTGGCGCCCATTGCAGCCAATGGCTCCGTGACTCTTTTCATGG
>JAQTLI010000437.1 GCA_028714995.1 Methylobacter sp.
CGGTGCGCTTGAGCAGCGTTTCGACTCAGTTTCCGATGAATCTTCCACAGTCATGAAAGTAGAAGGCGGTAAAAGTAACCTGGCTTACCATTTGGACGGCTTTTATCGCGACCGCAATAATCTCGACATCGGTGGGTCGGCCATTGATGTCAATGCCGCTCAAGCTACTGATCCGACGCTGAATGTAACTCAAAACACCAAAGGCTACATCAACAATACCTCCGCTCATGCCATCAGCGGTTCGGCTGGCGTTTCTCTGGTAGGCGATCCGGGTTTTGCTGGTGTTGCCATTAACCGTTTGGAGAATAATTACGGCATTCCCCCTGACGGCACTGGCAAAACTACCCGTATCGATCTCAAACAAAATAAATACGATTTTAAAAGCGAGTTGAAAAATCCGTTAAAGTTCGCTGAATCCCTGCGTATGAAACTGGGTTATACCGATTACCAACATACCGAAATTGCCGATGGTATGCCGGGGTCTTTTTTTACTAATAAAACCTATGAGAGTCGCCTGGAGCTAACTCACAACCCTCTTGGGATATTCCGCGGGTTGGTTGGTTTTCAAGCCATTGCCGGAGATTTTGCCGCGATTGATAAATCGACCAATGAAGTGATTGTGCCGGAAACGCTAAGTAATAGTTACGGCGTTTTTGCCGTGGAATCATTTAATATCGGTGCGCTTGCTAACCAGCTCGGTGTCCGGGTTGAAGATACAACGCTGAACCCGCAAGGACTTTCCAGCCTTAATTATGTACCGGTTAGCGCTTCCGCTTCCAGCATGTGGAAATTGAATGACAGCAACAGTCTCAATCTTGCGATAACTCGCTCACAGCGTGCGCCGCAAGTACAGGAGTTACTGGCTAACGGTTTTCATGATGCTACTCGTAGCTTTGAGCTGGGTAACATCAATTTGATAGAAGAAACCTCCTACAACCTGGATTTGGGCTATAAGTTCAAATCGGACTGGGTCAGGGCCCAGCTGGATCTATTCCACAACTGGGCCGGCGATTACATCTTCCAGCAACGTAATGGTGAGTTTATAGATGGTGCGCCCGTGCTCGAAACCCGTCAGGCCGATGCCACTTTCATGGGTTACGAAAGCAAACTGATCTTCCCGTTGATGCAAAATCACCTCGGGTTGGTTGATTTAACGTTGTTCAGTGATTTTACCCGCGGTCAATTCGTCAACGGTGGCGATGTGCCGCGCATGCCGCCGTTGCGTTTCGGTTTTCAGATCGACCATACCAAAGGCGAGTGGAATACCAATCTACGCCTGACTCGCGGTGAAGCTCAGACTCATGCGGGTGACAACGATACCGCTACGGCCGGCTATATGCTGCTGAGTCTCGGCACGCAATATCAAGTCCTGGACCTGCACGGCGCTGATGTGATGGTATTTGCCAAGGCCAATAACCTGCTGAATGAGAATATCCGTAACTCCACCTCTTACCTGCGTAACTTTGCGCCGGAGCCGGGGCGCGGTGCGGAGATAGGCTTTAGGGTGAGTTACTAAATCAATCAACTCGCATATAGAGAGTAAAGCGAAGAAGGATTATTTGGCAATATCGGCTAACGACCCTAAACAGCCTTTGGCAATTAGCAGTATAGTTGGCTGTTCACCGTTACATAGCCGACTGTTACCGCGATAAAAAGAAACTGTATATCTTCCGACGCGGAAAGATGTACAGTTAGTGCCCTGATAAATCCCCAGCGCTTATTGCCTAGAGTACGGGAATCAGGGATGATATCCAGAAACCATATAATTACTTGTTTGCATAAACTGGAAAAACGCTTGCCACTATGAAATGGGAATTTACTCCTTATGACTTACAAGAGTGGAACAACTCAGTTTCGAGAATCCTATTTGTTGCAACGGAACCAAACGGTGACAACCCCAATAGTGGTACGTTAGATATGGGTGATTGGTTTAGGACGGCAAACCAATTAAACAACTACCACTCAAATAAGCGTTTCCATAACCGATGCAAAATGATTTTGGATGGCATTCTCGGAACCGAATTGCAATCTAATTTTAATCATTTTCGCTTTATGGACTTAAAAACAACGTCTGGCGGTGCAATATCGACAAAAAGTGCAATTGCTGATTACATAAATTCAAACCGACTCGAAATTACTGAACACTTCGTTTCAAAAAACAAAAACTTTGGATTGAGGCCGCATGTGTTGGTGTTACTCGGAAACAGCGCTTATGAGCTTTTCTCAGAACTCTTGTGCGATACTGTGACTAAAGACAACCCAGAGTTGCAATGGATACAAATGCCACACCCATCCGCTCAAACTGTGGCTAACGATTTGATGCGCGAGGCATGTAATGAAATCAATGATTACCTTACTCCGATTGATCAAAGAGCATATAAATGGTTTTGCAGGGGAAGATCGAATTATGGGTGGACAAAAGCATAACATGGCGCTCAAGCGGGACGGTCGCTATCGCACCCGCCCCTTAGCTATACATTACGCCGCACAAGCTCGAGCGCCCGCCAAGGGAGGAAGAGGTCCATGAGACACATGCGCATCATCGTCACTCACTACGGCGGGCCCGACGCACTTCAGGTGCTCGAAGAAGAGTGCCCCGAGCCGAAGGACGGTGAAGTGCGGGTGAGAGTGCTGGCCGCGGGTGTTTCCTTGCCTGACTTATTGATGCGCGAGGGCGTTCATCCCGAAACGCCCCCGCTGCCCTTCACGCCGGGGTGGGATCTGATCGGCGTGGTGGATCGGCGCGACGAAGGCATCTCTATACTCGAACCAGGCCAGATAGTTGCCGCGCTGCCGATCAGCGGTGCGTACGCAGAGTTCGTCTGCCTGCCGCCACGTGAACTGGTTCCGGTGCCATCCGGGTTGGACGCCGCCGAGGCTGTCAGCCTTGTGCTGAACTACGTCACGGCGTACCAGATGCTGCATCGTTCGGCTAAGGTCAGACGGGGCCAGCGCGTGCTGATCCACGGCGCAGCAGGCGGGGTCGGCTCGGCACTATTGCAGCTTGGGCGCCTCGCCGGGCTGGAGATGTATGGTACCTGTTCATCGCGAGGGGTGCCGGCCGTTTCCGATCTGGGCGGTATCCCAATTGATTACCAACAGCTCGACTTCGTGAAAGAAATTCACCGCCTCACGGGTGAGGGCGTAGACGTTGTCTTTGACGGCATCGGCGGCACCCATATCTGGCGTTCCCGCAAGGCTCTCCGTCCTGGCGGGACGGTAGTGGCCTATGGTCTTACTTCCTCGCTACGTGGGGGCCGATTGGCTTCAGGTCGTCGTCATCGCTTTCATGGAGTCCCCATTTTCGGGCTGTATATTGCCGGCGGCTGGCTTCTCCCGG
>JAQTLI010000438.1 GCA_028714995.1 Methylobacter sp.
GCTGGCAAATCCGGCTTTATTCAAGAAGTTTTATCAAAAAGGCATGAGCCAATTTCTTCCTTTTATGATCACCGTGATTGCTATTCTGGTAACCGATTTATTAAAGGGTATGGCCATCGGTATGGTAATTGGTCTGTTTTTTGTCATCAAAGCCAATTATCACGCGGCTATTACGCTCACTCAAGATGACTCACATTATCTGTTGTCGCTGAACAAAGATGTTTCCTTTCTGAATAAGGCGCTACTCAGAAAATTTATTTTGAGCATCCCAGGACAAAGCAAAGTAACCATCGATGCGAGCAAAGCCAAGTTTATTGATCACGATATTATGGAGACGAATGAAGCTTTCCTGGCTACTGCGCCGGATGACAACATCATGGTTGAAGTCATTGACTTGCTCGGCAAAGAAAAAATCCAAAAACACGAGACTGTAATGGTACTAAATGGCCGAGCTAAAGCTTAAATAACGTCCAGACATAAGCCCATCAGAGTACGCATCGCGTACCTTTATTGGGTGTGGTATTTTGAAAATGGTACGCGATGCATACCATGGCTATGAACCCTGCTAAGGGCTCACTGATAACGTTCGCCTTGGTGTTGCAGCCAACCAGACTCGTGAGAGCCTTTTGGATCTCGATGCGTCCAATGTACAACGCCTCCCTTTTCGTTCCATTCGTATTCGCCATAAAACTGAACAGAATCACCTTCTCGAAGAGAGTTAATTCTAGGGGCAAGATCGATGTTATGTGAGACTAATAGTGTGTGGCCGGAAGATAACTTAATTAAGAATTTTTGATGCCTGCTGCCGTTGTTATCATCCCGGAATAACTTAGTGACGACACCTTGGCCAAAAACCTGCAAATTACTTTCATGGTTTGAAAACGCATTGGCTATGGCAGTATCGGACTCTTCGGTTCTTTGATCTAAAATTGAAGAAGGGGCTTCGCTTCTTTGTTCTGAAATTGCAGACAGAACTTCATTTAAAGTCGTAATGTGTTGGCTATTTAAAAATGTAAAGCTAGCGAATAGAACCGCCGCTACAAGCAAGAATTTTTTCATGATCTTACCTTCCAATGTTTGAGTTCACCGGCGCGGCTTTATCGCGTAACGCCCGGTGGAATGAGAAGTTATGTTTCATTTGCGAAAGACAAGAGACAGGAAACATTGGCATAAAAAATAGCCTTGTAATTCGGATTATCTCCAAAAGCCATGTAGTGGTGATAGCACTGAATATCTACCTTGCGGCCAGTGGAGCAGCGATAGCGGAACCAAGCGCGCTCGAAGCTATAACGATTCCACCAAGGCACGAAAGGACGGAAATTCTCAACAGCGATTTGCAGGGCCGTAAAGTGAGAGCGAAGAAATACGTCAATATTCTCGGGCCAAACGGCTGGCTTGGGGTAGATTAGGCCAAGCTCAGACAGAACAGCAGAACGGAAAACTGCACAAGCATTGGCGCGGCGAACCTTGAAGTTGTTGCGCCAAGTAATGTAGCCAACGAAAGAAGCAAGCAGGATAGCTCCAATGATGGGATAGAGACTGGAGAGGAAAACCTCGATCATTGGTAGTGTCATTGGTAGTGGATATATGTGGTAATTGGGTTACTGCCTATATGGTTTGGAAACGTCCCATACAGTCATAACTAATGATTATAAAATCTCTTTGATTTTATCGTAACTTAAGGCCTTTACGACACAAAAATCGTTATCTTGGACCGATTTAATCCGATTATTTGAGGCCCTGCGACAAATCAGAGTATTCCCATAGAGAAGCATTACCAGATAACCTGACACTCGTTTCCACTCCAGCACTTAAATTAAATAACACGCATTCAGGTGCTTAACCCCCTTCACCCAATAGGTATCCCTAATAATTGTACGAATGATTTGTTTCTTTTAAACTGGGCAGCTTCTACCCTTTCTACTGATCTTTTAGGTTTAAGTGCATAAATTTTAAACATGAGTTTTTTAATTTATAAAAATAATTGGGGAACCAGACACCCTTTTATTTCCATCCATGCATTAATGAGAAAAGAACCATGAAAAAATTTGCATTTGTATTTGCAGCCGTGTTGTTGTTTTTGAGCACTGCTGTTTTCGCCAAAAAGCATGCTAACACGGTGATAAAACATACTAACTCGGCGATAACATATGCTAACACGGCGATAACATATGCTAACACGGCGATAAAACATACTAACTCGGCGATTGCACAAGGTAAACTCGGTAAAATGTCAGCATTAGTCGAACATGCAGGTGTTGCGCTGGAATATGCGAAAAAAGCCGACGAAGCGGCAAAAGGCCTGTCGAAGATTCAAATATATGCAGGCATAATATCGCTGAAAGAAGCCATCAGTCGGGGTAAAATGGGTGATGCGGCTTCAGCCACTAAAGCCGCCGAAAAAGCCTTGGCGCAGATTCAAGCCGGCAATAGCAATAAATGATATCAATACATTCTCACAAGAACTGGAGAAGCAGTGAGAAACAACACTCACTGCCTACCTTACAAACATAAAACCGTCAAACAAGCCTGATTCCGCTTTTATCAATACTGATCAGTTTGTCCTTGTATAGCGCACCGATAGCCTGCTTAAACACTTTTTTACTGACGCCGAATGTGGCATAAATAGCTTCAGACGGACTTTTATCGCTCAACATCAACACGCCGTTGTTGGCTTTCAGCTTGGTTAAAATTTTATCCGTGAGTGATTCGACTTTGCCGTATCCCGGCTGGTGAAGGCTGAGATCGATTTTGTGATCTTCCCTTATCTGCTTGATATAACCGTCCAGTTTTTGGCCTTTTCTGACCGGCTGAAACAGTTCGTTTTGATACAACATGCCCCAGTGGGTGTTGTTGATAATGGCTTTAACGCCCAAGTCTGATTTATCGGCGATGATCAGCGACACCTTCTGGCCGACTTCAAAATCAACCGATTCATCCGTTATGAATTTATCAATCTTGGTGGTAGCGGCAATACGGTTTTTATCGTCAAGAAACACTTTGACCAGATAAGACTTACCGACTTCCATCTCATGATGCTGTTCACTAAAGGGCACCAGCAGATCTTTCGGCAGCCCCCAATCCAGAAAAGCGCCCACATAGTTAAGCGATACCACTTTCAGCCAGGCAATATCGCCTACCTGCGCCAACGGCGTTTTGGTGGTAGCGGCCAGATGTCCGTCCGAATCGACATAGACGAATACATCCAGTGTATCGCCAAGCTGGCAGTTTTCTGGTACTTTTTTGTCCGCCAGCAGGACTTTCCCGGACTTTCCGTTGCCGAGATAGACATCAGCGCCTTGGTGTTTAACGACGTTCAGCTTATTGATTTTGCCGA
>JAQTLI010000439.1 GCA_028714995.1 Methylobacter sp.
TTGTTCAACACCACGACATCGGCATATTCGAGTTGCTGCTCAAACAGGGTCGCGACCGAATCGGCAACGGCCGCATGCGGGCTATCCGGACAATTTTCACGGTCAAACTGATCGGACAGCAGTAAAGGCGTATCCACCACGGCCAGTGTCGCATCCAGAATAAAATCTCCGGCCAGTCCGGGCGTTTGCAACAGTTCCATGACCGCTGTAGGCAAGGCAAGCCCCGAGGTTTCTATCAGCACATGATCGACATTGGCGCGGCGTCCGGCGATAGCCTGCATGGTCGGGATAAAGTGTTCGTCATCGCCGTAGGAAATCAGGCCGTAAGGGAAATCATGAATTCGCACATGTTCATCGCCGCCAACGCAATCATTAATCAGCGCGCCGTCGATGGAAACTTCGCCGAACTCGTTGATCAATAAGGCAAGGCGGCGGTTTTGCCTGCTTTTAATTAGGCTGCCCAGCAAGGTGGTTTTACCGGAACCGAGAAAACCGGTAACGATGGTGACCGGAATCATGCGTTGATATTCCATGCATGTAATTGCTGCAGTACGGCATCGAAAGTTGAGGTGGAAAACGGATACTCAAGTTTCGGACGTTTGATAACCAGCAACGGGATGTTCAGCGCCTGTGTTGCCGCTACTTTGGCTTGATAGCCGCCTGCATCGCCGGAATCCTTGGTGATGACGCAATCGATTTTCAAATCACGCCATAAGGCAGTGTTGAAAGCTTCAGAGAACGGCCCTTGCATCGCGCAAATGTGGCTACGCGGCACACCCAGATCGATTGCCCTTTGGATGAATTCAGGCTCAGGCGTGACCCGAACAAACCATTCGCGTTCAATAGCTCCAGGCGTCTGAAGAAAAGTCGCCAAATCTTTGGAGCCGGTGGTCAGGAAAATGCGCTGGCCAAGTGCAATGGCCTGCTTGGCGGCTTGTTCTGCGGAATCACACAAGTTAAAGACCATAGGATGTGCTGACGAAGGAAGCGCATCAATATCAAGTGTTCTCGAACCATGCGCTTCACTGTGTTTAGCACATCCTACGGAGCTGGGCCGTTCAAAACGCAGATAGGGGATATTCAAGCTTTGTGACAAGCCCATCAATTGTTCCGAGATTAGGTTAGCATAGGGGTGTGTTGCATCAACAATCACCTTCGCCTGATTTTGGGTGAGCGCCTGTCTTTGCGCTTCAATGCCCTGATGTCCGGCCCAGACCGACACGCCGGAACAATGCTGGACTGCAACTTCACCGCCGTATTTCGTTGCGGCGGATACCACGACCGGATAGCCTTGCTGCGCCAAGTCGTTAGTCAGTCGGTTGCCATCGCTGGTGCCGGAAAAAACCCATAGCGCTTGCTTGGACAGTTCATCAGCGGCTGGCTGCTCGGCGGGCGCTTCCCAGTTATTGTAGCCGCGCGGCGTAAAAATAAAGCCGCGCTTGCGCTGGGTAAAGCGGTTGCCGATCACGATGGTGGTGAGCATATCAAACTGCAAAGACAGCAAGTCTTCCAAGTGGTGAATGCTGACTTTCTGTCCGGGCCGATAGGCATTATGTATTACGCCGCACAGCGTCTTCGGCGACTTTGACTCCAGCATGATATTGAGGATACGGTACACGCCTTCCTGGCGACCGGCGCTTTGCACGTTGTACAAAACACAGGCCAGATCTGCCTGGGCGATATGCCGTCCGCGCTGCTCTATCCAATCCCAAGGGCACAGCAAATCAGACAAGCTCAGCGTGGCAAAGTCGTGCGACAAGGGCGAGCCCAATAACGAGGCGCAGGCATTGGCGGAGGTAATGCCGGGTATCACGTTGACTTCATAGTCATCGTCTTCGCGCATTTCATCGAAAGCCAGCGCCGCCATTGCATAAATGCCGATGTCGCCGCTGGAAATCAGCGCAACTTTAGCGCCGCTACGGGCTTTTTCAATCGCCAATAAAGCGCGCTCACGTTCCTGAGTCAGCGGCGGTGTGTGGATTTCCTTGCCGGTTATCCAGGGTTCAATCCAGCGTAAATACAGGTCATAAGCTACGATCACATCACTGTTTCGCAGCGCCGCTTCGGCGCGCGGGACGATCAAGTCGCTAAATCCCGGCCCTACCGAAACCAAATTCAATACACCTTTCATTCTTTTATCCACTGATTATTAATCTGTAATATTTGTTTTTCATATTGGGCAAAGCAAGTGTTGAACTGCCTTGTGTGAAAGCCGTTCGTGCAGAGCCTGTCGAAGCATGAATGGCTTTCACACCCCTACCTATTTGTTGAGCATTCCAAAATCCCGCCCACCCTTCGATAAGCTCAGGACGAACGGAATTTTGGAATGCTCAACTGCGTGTTTTAGGTTCAACAGATGAATAGGGTGAGCCATGCGTGCCCTACATATTATCTTCAACCACGGCCACAGCCACCCCATCTAAGGCCGTTTTCGGTACGATCAATTTGCCGCGGGCGCTGGCGATCAGCGCGCAGGGTTCGCATACGCCCGGCAAACCTACATTCTGCTGAACCCAGTCCGAGGCTTTGGTTACCCAGGGTCGCGCCGCCACTGTTGAGCTTGCCAATACGCGTAACGGCAAATCATGCTGCCGGCAAAACTCCACTAAACCCGGCTCGTTGGCCTTCAAGTCTATGGTCGCTATCTCGCGCACTTCGTTTATCTGTCGTTCGCCTAGCGCCTGATGCACAGCGGCGGCGATTTGTTCGGCAGTTACACCTTTGCGGCAACCTATGCCGACAACCAAAGGCTTCAAGGCTTCGGTCGCCGTAGTGATAACCGGCACCGCACCGATTGCATTGGCGACGCGGTAAACCAGACGATTGGCGCCACCTTCATGACCGGCCAGCAGTGATACAGCGTATCGTCCCGCTTCGTCCAGCACCACAACGGCCGGGTCGCTATGTTTGTCCTGCACCAAGCCATCGAGAAAGCGCACGGCGATGCCGCTGGCGGCAATCATGATCCACTGCGTGTGCTGACGGTAGGCAGCGGCAAACTGATCTTTCTGCACGACAGCGGGATTCAGCCAAGGTCGATAAAGAGTACCTCCCAGCCGATTTTGCAAAAGAGTGGCAAGTGCCTCGCTTTCTGGGCGGACTAGCCAAATACCGGGTTCTAGGTTCATTTATTTGCCATGAAGATCGTAGTATCCGTTACCCAATGAGTACTTCCAATATCTCGGAACAAGATGCACGACTTCAAATGCGGGCAAATGGTTCTATGGGATTAAAAATATTGATGCAGCTTCCTTTGATTCGCTATAAATAGATTCCTTGTTTAGGCCTCACGACGATGTCGAGCCACCATATTGCAGTGGGCTATTTATACACTCGA
>JAQTLI010000440.1 GCA_028714995.1 Methylobacter sp.
GAGGCGGTCTTGGAAGGTATCGAATGAACGCTCAATACGGCCTTTTTCCTGCGGAGAATTGGCGAATAGGATTTCGATGCCTAGCTCCTCACAAGCTCTCTGCATTTGCGAAAAGTTGCAACGTTTGGGGCCACCAAATATACCTGCCTTATCGACATAAAGCGCCTTAAACAGTCCTTTCTGTTCGATGTAGTCACGCATGACTTTCAGGCAGCCTTGAGTCGTTTCTGACTTGAAGAACTCAGCGTGGATTTCGCTAGTCGCGTCGTCAATGATAGCAATCAGGCAAGACTTCTCGTTGCCGAACCAATTGTCTTTTACGGACCTGAGAGCGCCGCCGTTTGGCTCGCTTTACATGGTGAATGTCGTGCGCCCAGTTGCGCAATGTCTCGCGCTTAATCTGGATACTTTCATGGCTGTCTAATAGCTCGGCGAGGTGCTGCAAATTCACATCATAGTATTTTTCCTTGATGAGCGATTGAACCTGCCTTTTCAGGCAATCAGGGACTTTATTGGCAGGCACTCTGCGATGAACAATAAACCGAATACCGACTTGCTGATACCGTTGAAGGTAGCGTTCAATTGTTCGACGTGATTTATTTAACAGCTTGGTAGCATTGATAACGCTTATCTTACCTTGTGTTACTTTGGAGATAATATCAAAAGAACGCATGATTTCAGAGCAGGAATTAGCAGAAAAGATCGAACAGGTCACAAAAGAATTTCATGGTCAATTGGACGATTTAACAAACGCGGTAGGATTGATAGTTGTTGGGCGTTTAATGCGTTTAGTAGCTTCTCGCAAAGCATGGGCTACAGCCAAACATTTGTTCGGAGATCCTAAAATACTTTTGCCGGAAATTACGGAATATTCAGAGAAGTCTCTGGGTTATCGTATCGTTATGGAATCGGGCAGATATTGGGATTATGTAAAAGGCGCAACTTCAGCAATGCCCTTACACGAAAAAAGACAAATTATGTAGACAAAAAAGTACTCCTATCATAGAATAATTTGTAAAACCGAGATGTAGATCATACTTTTAAGAATTGAATGGCCGATGATCAGTTTTAAAGGCGCTCATTTTCCAAAAGATATTATTCTCCACGCCGTTTTTTATGTCCGGTATGCCATTTCCTATTGAGACCTTGAAGTAATTCTGGAAGAAAGGGGCGTTAAAGTGGATCACGCCATCCTCAACGCTGGGTTGCTCGCCATTGATTATAGCGGCTAGAAATCTTAACCGCACCGTTGCAACTTCGAGGTGGATGGACGAAACCTTTATCAAAATCAGAGGCGAATAGATTTACCTCTATCGAGCTGTCGATAAATTTGGAGATACCATTGATTCTATGCTTTCCGAACGGAGTGATGAAGAGACGGCTAGAGCTTTTTTCAAACAAGCGATCAACGCTAATGGGCTACCAGAAAAAGTAATTATGGATAAAAGCGGTGCCAACTATGCTGGGTTGGAAAATATTAACATCTTGCTGGCTTGCTGAGCTTTATTGAAATATTCCAAGTCAACTATTTGAATAATATAGTTGAACAGGATCACTGCTTCATTAAGAAAATCACAAAACTAATGATGGGCTTCAATGCCGTTCATTCAGCAAAGGCAACCCTAGATGGAATCGAAACGTCGCATATGATTCGAAAGGGCAACTTACCGATGAAAATATACCGGCTTATCAGCAATTTATGGCTTTAGCAGTATAACTTTGTCCGCAGATAAGTGCAGCTTTACGCTTTTTGAATATTTGCGACAAAACCCTGACAACTTCAATTTTGATATAGTAGGCCTAATAATGATGCGTATTTTTCTTTTTCTAGCGACCAACATCGCAATAATGATTGTGATCAGCATTGTCTTTAGCCTTTTAGGCTTAAGTGGCATTTTAGATGCACAGGGCGTGGATTTGGATCTTAACGCCCTGTTAGTTATGTCAGCTGTGATTGGTATGACCGGATCATTCATTTCGCTGGCCATGTCAAAATGGTCTGCAAAGCAGGCTATGGGGGTTCAGGTAATAGAGCAACCACAAAACCAGACCGAGCAATGGCTGATCAATATTGTGACTAAACAAGCCAAACAAGCCGGAATCGATATGCCTGAAGTCGGCATTTTTCAGGCTGCTGAATCTAACGCATTCGCTACCGGAATGAGCAGAAACAGCGCGCTGGTAGCGGTCAGCACCGGGTTGCTGCACAACATGAATGCCGATGAAGTTGAAGCCGTTGTCGGTCATGAAATCACTCATGTGGCTAACGGGGACATGGTTACGATGGCCTTGATGCAGGGCGTGGTAAACACGTTCGTTTACTTTTTTGCCACCATCATAGGTCATGTTGTTGATCGCGTTATCCTTCAAAATGAACGAGGCCACGGCATGGGTTATTATTTTACCCAAATGATTGCACAAATTGCCCTGGGTTTTCTAGCTTCTATGCTGGTCATGTGGTTTTCCCGTTACAGGGAGTTCAAAGCCGATGCAGGTGGTGCAAGTTTAGCTGGAAGGGAAAAAATGATCAGCGCTCTTCGCGCCTTGCAACGTGAACATGAGCCACAGGATCTGCCTGGACAACTGGCTGCCTTTGGCATTAATGGCGGGGGTGTGAAAAGTTTGTTTATGAGTCATCCGCCATTGGAAGAACGAATTGAAGCATTGCAAATGCCCCGAAGATATTGGAAAAAGTCCCGTCAATCATAAATAATGAAGTACAGGCTATAAATCGCCATCGATGGATTTCAGAAGCTGCT
Source organism: Methylobacter sp. (assembly GCA_028714995.1). Lineage (GTDB taxonomy): Bacteria > Pseudomonadota > Gammaproteobacteria > Methylococcales > Methylomonadaceae > Methylobacter_A. The sequence goes on from JAQTLI010000440.1 coordinate 2,760, forward strand.
TTCCATGGCATTTTTGCAATACTAGGTTCTGTTCATGTTTCACCAATCAGGTAGAATTTACCGTTTTGGATGGCAAGAACAGATAGAGTTAAGTGATGAAGAGTGGGTAAGACTATTACTAAATTTAAAGAAGCTTGCCGGGGATTCATGTTGGCTTATCCGATACGTGCAGGCTATTTATTAGCGCATCCTTGTGGATATTGCGTTGAGGGTCACCGTTGCGGGTGTTGCCGCCAGCTCATGGCAAGTGGAACAGCGTCTTCAAGCGATTTTCGCGTTGGTGTGCAAAGGGCGCATGTCTACGCTGCTGGGGCAGCAAATAGTACAAGCAGGGGATGAAGCACTTGAACGCTCCAGAGAAGGTTTTGGTTGCAAGATTCACGCGCTTTGTGATGCCCTGGGCATGCCGGTTAAATTCATTGTAACCGGCGGTCAAGAGGTCGAGTGTAAGGCAAGCGATCCTTGTTGGAAAACGTCAAGGCATCAGCCGTTTCGGCAGACAAGGGCTACGACACAAACGAGTTGCGTGGGTGGTTTAAAAGGGCAAGGAATAAAAGCCGTCATTCCACCAAAATAG
>JAQTLI010000441.1 GCA_028714995.1 Methylobacter sp.
ACCAGCATCGTAACAGCATTGATCGCCGCCGCCGGACGCGTCAATAACCCCATAATTAACGCAACGCCGCCAAAAAATTCGGCGCTGCCCGCCAATAACGCCATAAAAAACCCAGGATTTAAACCCACCGATGCCATCCATTGCCCGGTTCCGTCCAAACCGTAACCGCCAAACCAGGCGAATAATTTTTGGCTGCCATGCGCCGCCAGGATTAAACCAATAGGAAGGCGTAATATGACGGATTCCAAGCCTGCGTCAGAAGCAAGTGTTTTATTGATTAAATTTTTCATAATGACCTCATAAATGTTTAATAATTTGAAACTTCGAGTTCATTATAGGTTTGCCTTAAAGAATAAAAAGCGATAGATTTTGCTTAATAGGTTCAAAATATCTGAACAATAATCACGACAGACAGCATGAAATATCCTATCACCCTCGATGCACTGGAAGTACTGGATGCGATTGACCGAAAAGGCAGTTTTGCCGCCGCGGCCAATGAATTGTATCGGGTTCCCTCGGCAATCTCTTATACCATACAGAAACTGGAACAGGATCTGGATGTTGTCCTGTTTCGCAAGGAAGGCAGAAAAGCCGTATTAACGCAGGCCGGAAAAGTATTGCTTGAACAAGGCAGGGGGATTCTGGAGGCAACGGAACGCCTAACTATAGCCACCAAGAAAACCCATAGCGGCTGGGAACCCGTTTTCAATATTGCGATAGATTCCATTTTAAGTTTTGATTTCATCTACCCGTTAATAGCCAGGTTCTACGAGGTACTGCCGAATATTGAAATCAATATTTATGAGGAAGTGTTAGGCGGCGCGCAAGAAGCAATAACCAGCAACCGAGCCGATCTGGTCATAGGCGCAAGCGCTGAACCCACGCCAAGCCAGGCCATTAAATACCAAAAGATTCGGCAGATTGAATGGATTTTCGCCGTTGCGCCGGGCCATGAGCTGACCAAAGCATCTCTGCCGCTATCCCGGCAACTAATTGAGCAGCACCGTTTTATCGTGGTCAGGGATTCATCCAGAAACCAGCCGCCGCAAAGCCATCGGGTATTCAGCAAGCGTCCAGTATTGAGCGTGCCGTCGGTGACAGAAAAAATAAACGCCTTACGCTCGGGCTTAGGTGTCGGTTTTTTACCGGCTCACCGAATTCAGGGTATGCTGGAACAAGGCCTGCTTATCGCGTTGCCGGTAGAAAACACGATACCGGCAGAGACTCTCCACATGGCATGGAAGACAACCAACAAAGGCAAAGTCCTGCGCTGGTTCATCGAGCAGCTATCCAGGCATGACTTCACTGAAGCACTTTATAATAAATAACCCCTCTCCTAGCTGCGCCCCGGCTATTTTGACTGCCGATTCTTTTCAACAATCTTCTGAATCAACACCTCGGCACCATCCAGCTGATGATCGTAAACCTCGGTTTTATAGGCTGTAGCGGGCGTCGTGGTTAAAGGTTCCAGCACCGAGCGTCCCGGTCTGCCGGTATCGATCCGCACCACCGCCGACAGCCCCGGACGCAGCGGGTTGGCCTTCAGTTCCTCGGCGCGCAATCCGATCCGTACCGGCACCCGCTCGACGATATGGATATAGTTGCCGGTAGCATTATCCGGCGGCAACAGGCCGAACACACTGCCGGTACCGGCACCCAGCCCCTGCACTCCTCCGTGATAAACCACGTCGGAACCGTACAGGTCAACCGTAATTTCCACCGGCTGGCCGGGCTGCACATCGGCCAGCTCGTTTTCCAGAAAATTGGCCTCAACCCATAAATAGTCCAATGGCACGATGGCTAGCAACGGCGTCTCCGGGCGCACCTGCTCACCGGGCTGGATAGTGCGTTTGGCGACGAAACCCGACACCGGCGCGACAATCTGCTGCCTGGCGTTGTCCAGATAAGCCTGTTTCAGCGCGGCGACCGCCTGCAACACCTTCGGGTTATCGGCCGGACTGGTGTTTTGGATCAAAGCCTCGGCTCCGCCCAATTCGGCGCGAATCTGGCGGACGTCGGCCTCCTGTTCGCGGACCTGAAATTCGCTGTCTTCAATTTGCTGCGCCGATACCGCCCCGTCGCCGGCAACGCTCCGATAACGGGCCAAATCGCGTTGGCTGCGATTCAAAATCGCCTCCTTGGCAGCCAGTTTCTGGCGTAGCATGTCGGCCTGACTGAACGCCGTTTCGATCTGTCGCACGCTATCCGCCAGATTAGCTTCGGCCCGCTCCAGCGCCACTTGCGCCTGCAATCCGTCGAGACGCACCAGCACATCACCCTGATGCACATACTGAGTGTTATCGACCCGTACATCCACCACCGTGCCGCTGGTTTGCGCCTTGAGCGGGGCCAGGTTGCCGGTGACATAGGCATCGTTGGTGACCACGAAACGGCTGGCGAAATTCCACCAGTACAGCAGATAAATCAGTGCCACTAGCAACGCGACTGAGGTTACCAGCAACAGCCGGTAGCCGCGATGCTGCTGCCGCTGCCGAAAATTGAAGTGGCGCAGGGGTTTGGTTTGGGTATTAGTCATTGCTGTCTACTTTTGAGCATTAATCAGGGTTGTGTTTTCGTATCCGCCACCCAGCGCTTCGATCAAGCCGACCGCAGCCAGCAGATGGGCACTGCGCAGTTCGCTGGCGGTCAACTGCTGTTGAATCAGCGCTGCTTCGGCCTCGATAATTCCGTCACGAGTACTAAGCCCAGCCTGATAACGTCTACCGGCCAGTTCAGATGCTGCCTCGGCGGCTTCCAGCGCACGCTCCTGAGCGGCATCATGTTCGAGGGTTTTACGCCATTCGGCCAGACTATCGGCGACTTGCTGCACCGCAGCCAATAATGTGCCGTTGTAGCTTTCGGCGGCGGCATCGTAAACTGCCTGCTGATTCTTCAATTCCGCCTCCAGCCGTCCGCCTTCAAAAATCGGCAGGGAAACGGTCGGTCCCATTCCATAAGCCACGCTGGCGCCATGAGACAGGAACAAATCCTTTAGATTAAGACTGCGTAAACCGGCAAAACCGACCAAATTGACGTCAGGATAAAAATTGGTTTTAGCCACTTTGATTAACTGCGCGGCCGCCTCCACCTGCCACAGCGCCGCGGCCACGTCCGGGCGATGCGCCAGCAGACCCAGCGATACCGCTTCCGGCTGCGGCAAAAGCCCGGCAACCTCGGTCACCTCAACATGAATGTTTTTCCCCCAGTCCGGCCCCTGCCCGACCAGCGCCGCCAGCCGATTGCGCAACACTTGAGCCTGGCTACGCACACTGGTTTCACGCTGCCGCGCCGCTTCCAACTGCTGTTTGCTGG
>JAQTLI010000442.1 GCA_028714995.1 Methylobacter sp.
CGGCAGAGCCAATCACCCCGGCGACATTAGGCCCCATGGCGTGCATCAGCAGGAAGTTGTGCGGATTGCTTTCCAGGCCGATTTTGTTAGCCACCCGTGCCGCCATCGGCACGGCAGATACGCCGGCGGCACCGATCAGGGGATTGATCGGGGTGCTGCTGAACCTGTTCATGATTTTGGCCATGATGACTCCTGCAGCGGTGCCGATACTGAAGGCAATCGCACCCAGCCCTAATATGCCCAGGGTCTTTGCCTGCAAAAAGGCATCGGCACTGAGTTTTGAACCTACCGCTAATCCCAGGAAGATGGTGACGATGTTGATCAGTTCGTTTTGCGCGGTCTGGCTCAGGCGTTCCACCACGCCGCAGGTATTCATCAGGTTGCCCAGGGCGAACATGCCCACCAGCGGGGCGGCGGAAGGCAACAGCAGGGTGCACAGGGTGAGCAGCATGAGCGGGAAGACGATTTTTTCAGTCCGGCTGACCACGCGCAGCTGCTGCATTTCGATTTTGCGTTCGGCTTCGGTGGTCAGGGCGCGCATGATCGGCGGCTGAATCAGCGGCACCAGGGCCATGTAGGAATAAGCGGCGACCGCAATCGCGCCTAGCAGGTCGGGAGACAGCTTGGAGGCGACATAAATGGCGGTGGGGCCGTCGGCGCCGCCGATAATGCCGATCGCGGCGGCATCTTTCAGGCTGAATTCCAGCCCCGGTATGGCGTTGAGCGCCAGAGCGCCGAGCAGCGAGGCAAAGATGCCGAACTGCGCGGCGGCACCGAGCAGCAGGGTCTTGGGGTTGGCCAGCATGGGCCCGAAATCGGTCATGGCGCCCACGCCCATGAAGATGAGCAGCGGGAAGATGCCGAGCTTGATGCCGTAGTACAGGTAGTACAGAATACCGCCTTCTTCGGCGATACCGGCCACCGGGATGTTGCTGAGGATGGCACCAAAGCCTATCGGCAATAACAGCAACGGCTCAAAGCCCTTTTTGATGGCCAGGAACAGCAACAGGAAGCCGATCAGCATCATGAAGGCCTGGCCGCCGGTAAAGTTATAAATGCCGGTGCTTTGCCAGAGTGAAAGGAGATTTTCCATGGGCTGTCCCGTGATTTATTGTTTTTGTTATAAAGAAATCAATACATCGCCACCGGCAACGGCACCGCCTTCCTTGACGTTAATGGCGCTGACCACGCCGGCCACCTTGGAACGCACTTCGGTTTCCATTTTCATCGCTTCCATGATCACCACGACATCACCTTCGGCAACGACGCTGCCTACTTCAGCCAGGACTTTTAAAATGTTGCCTGCCATCGGCGCCTCAATCACCGCCCCGCTGCCGGCTGCCGGTGCTGCCGGGGTTGCGCTGGCAGCCATCGGGTGAATCGCCAGCGCGGCATCACCCGGACCTACGGCGACGCTGAAATTCCGGCCGTCGACGTTGACGGTATAGGTTTCCACCCGCTGAGGTGCCTGGCCGGCTGGCATGACCGGATTGCTGCCCGTCGCAGCCGCGGCCTTAACCCCATTGTTGACGGCAAAAGCCTGTGCGTCGGGTGCGGCTTCAAAGGCCGCCGGATTGCCGCGGTTGACCAGGAACTTCCAGCCGACCTGAGCGAACAGGCCGTTGATCAGGGCATCTTCCTCGATGTGATCGGAGAGCTTGATGCCTTCGCCCTTGGCTTTTTCCTTCACCTCGGCGATCAGCTTGTCCATTTCCGGCGCGATCAGGTCGGCCGGACGGCAGGTGATCGGTTGTGCGCCGTTGAGCACCCGCTCTTGCAGGGCTTTGTTAACAGGGGCGGGGGTTGCGCCGTATTCGCCTTTCAGGACACCGGCGGTTTCCTTGGTGATGCTTTTGTAGCGTTCGCCGGTCAGCACGTTAAGCACAGCCTGGGTGCCGACGATTTGCGAGGTCGGCGTGACCAGCGGAATAAAGCCCAGGTCTTCGCGGACACGGGGGATTTCCAGCATGACTTCGTCAAACTTGTCGGCAGCGCCCTGTTCCTTGAGCTGGCTTTCCATGTTGGTGAGCATGCCGCCCGGTACCTGGGAAATCAGGATGCGGCCGTCTACGCCTTTCAGGCTGCCTTCGAACTGGGCATATTTTTTGCGGATGTCCCTGAAGTAGGCGGCGATGTGTTCCAGCTTGACCAGGTCCAGGCCGGTATCGCGGTCAGTGCCTTCAAGACTGGCGACAATGGTCTCGGTGGGGCTGTGGCCGTAGGTCATGCTCAGCGAGGAGATGGCGGTGTCGACATTGTCTATGCCCGCTTCGGCGGCCTTGATGATGCTGGGTATGCTCAGGCCGGTGGTGGCATGGCATTGCATGTGGATCGGGATGTTGGTGCTCTTTTTCAGGCGGCTGACCAGCTCGAAGGCGTCGTAAGGCTTGAGCAGGCCGGCCATGTCCTTGATGCAGATGGAATGGGCGCCCATGTCTTCGATCTGTTTGCCGAGATCCACCCACAGGTCCATGGTATGCACCGGACTGGTGGTGTAGGAGATGGTGCCCTGGGCATGGGCGTCGGTGCGCAGTACGGCCTTGACGGCGTGTTCGATGTTGCGCATGTCGTTCATCGCATCAAAGATGCGGAACACGTCGATACCGTTGATCGCGCAACGCTCGACGAATTTATCCACCACGTCATCGGCATAATGGCGGTAGCCTAACAGATTTTGGCCGCGCAGCAGCATTTGCTGGGGGGTTTTAGGCATGGCGGCCTTGAGCAGGCGCAGTCTTTCCCAGGGATCTTCGCCCAGATAACGGATACAGGCGTCAAAGGTGGCCCCACCCCAGGATTCGATAGACCAGTAGCCGATCTGGTCAAGTTGCTCGCAAATCGGCAGCATGTCTTCAATGCGCAACCGGGTGGCTAAAATGGATTGGTGGGCGTCACGCAATACCACTTCAGTGATGCCTAGGGGCTGCTTGTTTTTTGGGGCCATTGTTTATGTCTCCTGGAACCTTTGTGGGTTTTGCGTCATTGACCTTGTGGGTCGTTTGATTGGCATGGGTAGTAATAAAATAAAAAGGACAAATAGACCGCCATTTGTCCGAAAATGAGTGCAGTTATTTATGCCGGGTTCGATAGTGATGTACCGCTGCAGTAATGGCAGCGACCAGGTTTTTATCGATACCGCCGGAGTTCACGCTGGCAGCTGCGGCCGTAGCCGGTGCATCGGGAAAATAACGCTGTACCAGTGCTGACATGATATTGATCGCCACCACCAGCATGATCAGAAACAGGAATACGATGCCCATCCCGACAAACATTAACTCTATTCCACTGCTCATTTGTTCTGTCATGATC
>JAQTLI010000443.1 GCA_028714995.1 Methylobacter sp.
CTCATCGGCGTACAAGGCGATTTCAAACCCAGCGCGGTTGCCGTTATCAAGCCGTCAACTGAAACAACAGTAGATGTGCCGAAGCGGGATCTTGAAAAGACCATGTGGGAAAAAATCACCGGCTTTTTTGGCATTAATGCCACTGATGAGACATCTAAGACAGATAAACCGGCCGCGAAACCATCGACGGAATCACCGACAAATCAACTGCCGCTTTAACAGTGCAATGGGGTGGGCTGACTGAAGTAAGCCCACCCTATCGACTTATCTGATCTTCAATATTAGGGTACGCACCATACCATTTTCAAATCTTGCTCAATCCAAAACCATAAAAGGTACGCGATGCGTACCCTACATGGCTATACATTTATGCAGCACTTATACTGTGAAGCTGATATCTTTTTAATCGACCATTCGTAGAGTTTACTCGACAGACAATGGCATTGAGTGGCTCAAATTTTCCTCGTGTGACTTTTCCAAGATTATCCGCCATGATTGTTTTTTGATAATCATCAAAACCATTAATGGGGCTAAAGCTGTGTGAAATTGAATCGATTGCGGTGATAAATCGTCCAGTTCCCGTTCTTGCATTAAACCGGCTTACGCCAACCGAGATAACTTCAGTATCAGTCTCAACCACCTCTGTTTCGAGATAATTGAGAGTATCTTCATCAAATGTAATTATAGCTGTGCGTCCTAAAGATAAAGAAACTGACAAACCTTGATTTTTAACAGAAAGGTGCGCGTGGTGCAACGCATGCTCCAATCTTCCGTGAAGATCTTCATTCGCCTTTGTGATTTGTTGTATTTTTTTTCTTGGCTTTTCTGCTTTGTATGATGAACGGGATGCCCAAGCAGCTCGATAAGAGATATTTGACTACATCGTATATCCCATTTTTTGTTAAATCGGTAAGAAGGTCAATAGTCTCTGGGTCGGTGACAAGGAGTTGAATATACTGCTCAAGGGAGCCTTCCTGACTTTTCTTTAGAACCAGCCTAAAACCTTTGGCTGCTGGTGCTTGAACTACAACTTCACCATGTATTGATGCATGTAACGAAAAAAGAAGAATTTCAGATATTGCTGCCAAAGAATGGCTTCCGTAGTACATGTCGAGGCCATCAAATTTGTTTCTACCATCGTCGTACTTAACTTTGAACATTAACTCCACAGCAAAGCCCCCGTCCCTTCTTGCTTAATTAAATGTATAACAAATTATTATCTGATTTCTGCATATATCCGTACTATTTAACTCTTTATCGCCCGCTGCCGCCGAGCATCTTTAGGATCATGAATCAAAGGCCGATAGATTTCTATCCTGTCACCCTCTTTAACAAGCTGATCCAATTTACAGCCTTCGCCAAAAATGCCCGCTTTAAGCTCGGACGAGATAATTTCAGGGAAAAGCTCCAGCAACCCTGAGGCTTTTATCGCCGCCTCAACAGTCACGCCTTCCGGCATAGCCAGCGTGACTATCACCTGCTCTTCGGGTTTAGCATAGGCCACTTCGACATTAACCATAAACTTCTTTAGCCCGTGCGGTAAACGAACTCACCATTGTATTGCAGATCTGGTTGAAAACCGCACCGAACGCCAGGCTTGCCAGCATTCCTGACATTTCGAATTCCAGATACAGAGAAATCTTGCTGGCATCATCGCGTAGCGGCATAAAATCCCAAACGCCTTCCAGAGAAGAAAAAGGCCCTTCCAATAGGGCAACCGTTATTCTACCGCCGTTATCTATTGTATTTCTTGTTGAAAAGGATTTTTTAAAGCCGCCCTTGGATATCACCAACTCGGCTTCAACAATATTGCCTTCGCGCTTGATGATTCGACTGCCGCTGCACCAGGGCAGAAACTCCGGATAGGCTTCAATGTCATTAACCAGATCAAACATCTGCTGCGCTGAAAATTTGACCAGGGCACTTTTTTGAACAACAGTCATACTTAAAGAACTCCGACCACATGCAGGAAAATAAAGAACACAGCCGCAGGAGACACATAACGGACTAAAAATCTCCATACTTGGTAGCTCTGTGCATCCGGCATTTGCAGCTCCTGCTCACTGTGTTGCTGCTTCATTATCCAGCCCGCAAATACCGCGATAAAAAACCCGCCAATAGGCAGCATCAGGTTTGCTGTCAAATAATCCAGTAATTGGAAAATGGTTCTGTCGAAAATCTTGAATTCAGACCAGACATTAAATGAAAAAATGGTTCCAAATCCCAACAACCACGCCGCTAAACCAGACCAGATACAGGCTTTTCCCCTGTTCATTCCCTTATGCTCGACCAGCCACGCCACAGCCGGCTCAATCAATGAAATAGAGGACGTCAAAGCAGCGAATACCAGCATGACAAAAAACATAACTCCGAATAACCAGCCTCCGGTCATATTGCCAAAAGCAATCGGCAATGCCTGGAAAATAAGACTAGGGCCACCGGCCGCTTCCAAGCCATTGGCAAAAACGATGGGGAAAATAGCGATGCCCGCCAATAAAGCAGCTACTGTATCGGCGCCCGCAATCAGGAATGCGGTTTTGGCAATCGAAACATCTTTCGGTAAATATGCGCCGTAAACCATAATGGCTCCCATGCCTATGCTCAGGGTAAAAAATGCCTGCCCCATAGCTATCAGTACGGAGTTACCGGTCAATTTGCTGAAATCAGGACTGAATAAAAATTTAAGGCCCTGAAAATAGGTATCTGTAGTCATCGCATAACCCACTAATAAAATCAGCAGGATAAACAAAGCCGGCATTAGAAAATATACCGCCTTTTCCAAGCCTTTATTTACACCACGAACAACAACCAGCATGGTTGCCACCATGAATAATGAATGCCAAAAAATCAACTGCATGGGACTGGCAATAAAATCGTCAAAAAGCCCTTTTATCTCCGTTGCATCTGCATCAATGAAGCTACCGGCAAAGGCTTTAAATGCATAAGCTGATGCCCAGCCTGCGATTACACTGTAATAAGACAGAATTAAAAAACCGGCAAGAACACCCATCCAACCTAAATAATGCCAGTTTTTATCGGCTCCGGCTTCTTCGACCAACACATTAATAGAATTAATGGGACTCTGCTTTCCGCGACGACCCAGCATGGTTTCCGCAATCATAATTGGGATACCAATAAGCAATACACATGCAAGATAAACCAGAACAAAGGCCCCACCGCCATTTTCTCCAGTAATGTACGGGAACTTCCAAATGTTACCCAAACCAACCGCCGACCCTGCTGCCGCCAGAATAAATGCGAAACGTGATGACCATTCACCATGAATTGATTTTTTTATATCCG
>JAQTLI010000444.1 GCA_028714995.1 Methylobacter sp.
GGAGGGCGTCGAAAGCGACGGCCGCCGCCCTGCCATAAAAGACCTGATTAAAGAAGGACAGGAAATCCTTGTTCAGATTGAAAAGGAAGAACGAGGCAATAAAGGCGCTGCATTAACCACGTATATCAGTCTGGCAGGCACCTATCTGGTGTTGATGCCTAACAATCCTAAAGCAGGCGGCATTTCACGGCGCATAGAAGGCGAAACTCGCAGCGACTTGCGTGAAGTTATGGCGGCACTTGAGATCCCTGAAACCATGGGCCTCATTATCAGAACCGCTGGATGCGGTAAAAACGTCGAAGAACTGCAATGGGACCTGAATTACCTGCTGCAGCTATGGGAGGCCATAGAGCGATCTTCCAGCGAGCAAGCCGCGCCGTTCCTGGTCTTCCAGGAAAGCAACGTTATCATCAGAGCCCTGCGTGACCATTTGCGCGGGAATGTTGATGAAATCCTGATAGACAATGAAGACGCCTTCAAACTGGTACAAAACTTCTTAAAACAAGTCATGCCGCACTTTTTGCCCAAGGCAAAACTGTATAAGGACGCTGTCCCCTTGTTTAACCGTTACCAAATTGAATCCCAAATTGAAGTGGCTTATGGCCGTGAAGTTTCCCTGCCGTCCGGCGGATCACTGGTTATCGACCATACCGAAGCGCTAACCTCAATTGATATCAATTCGGCACGCGCCACCAAAGGCAGCGACATTGAAGAAACCGCACTGAATACTAACCTGGAAGCGGCCGATGAAATTGCCCGCCAACTGAGACTGCGCGACTTAGGCGGACTGTTTGTTATCGACTTTATCGACATGATGTCGAATAAAAACCAGAAAACCGTTGAAAATCATCTGCGCGATGCGCTTAAAATTGACCGCGCCCGCATTCAGACCAGCCGCATTTCGCGTTTTGGCCTACTGGAAATGTCCAGACAAAGAATGCGTCCTTCTTTGGGGGATTCGACTCAGCTACCATGTCCACGTTGCAAAGGCCAAGGCTCTATTCGTAACGTAGAATCTGTCGCACTATCAGTGCTGCGTATTCTTGAAGAAGAGGCCATGAAAAAAGGCACGGAAAAAGTCATTGCTCATTTGCCAATTGAGTGCGCGACTTTCTTATTAAATGAAAAACGTAGCGCTATTGAACAAATTGAAGCCAGACTAAAAGTTGGCATTGTCATCCTGCCTAGCAAACACTTGGAAACTCCTGCTTATGACATTGAACGCATCAAGGAAAAAGAGTCGGTTGAAGAAAAACCCAGCTACTTGAAGATAAAGGCAGAAGACATTACGATCCCTGAATTTGCCCAACAAGTGAAACCGAGTATTGCTAAAGCGGCGGTCAAGGAATTCCTGCATACTTCTCCTGCGCCGGTGCAAAACAAAAGCGAATCAGCCAGTCTGATCAAACGCTTCTGGCATAAACTCGTTGGATCACCCAGCGCAGAGCCTAAAGTCAAAGAAAAGGTAATTCAAGTCCCTGAAAAAACCAAACCATCTGACGAGGGCCAGCCAAGCAGAAGCAAAGGCCCCAGACAACAGGGGCGAAACCGCGGACGCGGACGCGGTCAAGGTAAGGTTCAAAGTCAAACGACTGAACAAGCACAAAGACCAGAGCCAGAACAAACCGAAGGTGCAGCACGTCCTAGCCGCCAACCACGAGGCCAACAAGGTCGGAATGTAAGACGCAATCTCGAACCCACCAATCTGCCTACACCAATAACCGAGCAGGTTAAGGCTGAACCTGTTGCTGTTAACGAGATGCCTTCAAGCGCACCGGAGGTTTCTACTCCTGCTGGCGATCAACCTAAAAGAAGCAGCGCCAGAAGAGGTCCAAACCGTAGAAGACCGCGCAATCCTAACTACAAAAGGTCTGAAGATGGCGAGTCAAACGGCTCGACCGAAGCCGCCAATGAAGATAAGGGCGAACCCCGCTCTGTAGAAGTCCGGACTTATGATAAAGACTTTGCGGCAAGAGCAGAAAGGACTGAGCGCCCTGAGCCTAAACCCAGTGTCTCTGGCCAGACTAACATCAGCAAGCAGGATTCGGAAGCCAGAAAACCGGCTGCTGAACCCGCACCAAAACCGGCTGAAGTGGTAAAACCAGACACGGGATCCGAGTCTTAACTTTAACTGGCAAAAAAGGTTCAAGGCCCAAAAAAGCCTTGAACCTTTTATCTGTACCTAATATCTACCGCTGCAACTCCAAATAACGACCTTAATCGCGAAATCAATTCATCCGTAGGATGTACACGCCACTCATCACCTAACTGAACAGCTGTACGCGCATTTTCTGCCGTGTAATTGATTCCTATCGGACATCCGCCGCCTTTAAAAGGCTCCAAAGCCGAGCTCAGTCTGGCAACAAACGCACCGGATTCCAGCTCATTTTCCGCAACATTCCAGGTCAACTGAATACTTCTGGCAAAGGTCTCCCTGGCTTGCTCCATGCTGTACAGCTTTTCTACTGTTAAGCGCAGCGTTCCCAAATAATCATCAACACCCAATGCCCCTTCGGCAATCAACAGGCTATCCCGGGAGAAGATACCCCGATATTTTTCGTAAACATCGCCAAAAGCCGCAATTTCAAGCCTGCCAGTTCTGTCATCAATCGTGGCAAAACCCATGGTTTTGCCATTCTTGGTTTGACGAGTGCGGACTTCGACGACCAAACCAGCCGTCCGGGCTTCCATCTTGCCCCTGGATCGCTCTACATCGGCCAGCAGCGACGCTATAGTTCCGTGGATAAACTGCCTTAATTCAGGCTCGTATTGGCTTATAGGATGCCCAGTCAGAAACAAGCCCAGGGTCAGTTTTTCCGCAGCCAACCGTTCATTTTCCGACCACGGCTCAACCACAGTGGCATAAGCCTCTGCATCATCCACATTATCGGCATTAACGGCCAGGCCGAACAAATCGTTCTGACCCGTTTGCGCCATTTTTCCGTGCTGCTCGGCGACTTTTAATACGGTCGGCAGCTCCGCCAAATGCCCTGCCCGGTTATCATCGAATTCATCAAAAGCCCCTGCGCGAATCAACGCCTCCAGCACCCGCCGGTTGAATTTGCGCAAATCGACCCGCTTGCATAAATCATACAAACCTGAAAACAGCCCATTTTCTTCCCGCTCTTTAAGCATCTCTTCAATGGCCGCTTCACCAACACCCTTGAGTGCGCCCAAACCGTAAACAATGTGGCCTTCGTCGTTAACGGTGAATTTGTATTTTGAAACATTGATGGTCGGCGGGCGGATTTCCAGCTTCATCTGCCTGCATTCTTCAATCA
>JAQTLI010000445.1 GCA_028714995.1 Methylobacter sp.
CCTACAGATTCGATTCGCCCAACACCGTTTCAACCAGTTTCACCCAGTATGCCGCACCAACCGGCAATATCTCATCGTTAAAATCATAGTTCGGATTATGCAGCAGGCAGCTGTTCTCAGAAGGACCGTTGCCTATCCAGATATAGCAGCCCGGTTTTTCCTGCAACATAAAGGAAAAATCTTCCGAACCCATGCTGGGTACTGGTTGCTGATCGATACAGTCTTCCCCAGCCACAGCCATCGCCGCCTGTAGCGCCAGTTCCGTTTCAGCTTCTGCATTAAAAGTCACCGGATAGCCCGGATTTTCCGGATTGAATTTGATTTCTGCGCTGACCTCAAAACCCTCGCAAGTCGCATTCACCAGCCGAGTGATTTTATCGGCAATTATTTTCTGAACCGCGCTGTTAAAACAACGGAAAGTGCCTCTTAGCACAACCGATTCCGGTATCGCATTCCAGGTGTTGCCGGCATGTATCTGGGTAATGCTGACCACCGCCGGATCGGCAGGATTGAGAGTTCTACTGACAATAGTCTGTAGGGCGGTAATCAGCTGGGCGGATGCAACTACGGCGTCATTGCCCAAATGCGGCATTGCGGCATGGGTTGCCTGCCCGGTGATAATGATTTCAAAGCAGTCAAATGAGGCCATCATCGCGCCGGGTTTAAGCGCGAAATGCCCTAGAGGAATATCAGGGAAATTATGCATGCCAAAAACATGGTCAGCCGGAAATTTTTCAAACAAACCGTCATCAATCATCTGCCTGGCGCCGGCGCGGCCTTCTTCGGCAGGCTGAAAAATAAAATACACCGTGCCGTCAAAGTTGCGATGCTCAGCCAAATAGCTGGCCGCACCCAGCAGCATCGCCGAATGGCCGTCATGGCCGCAGGCATGCATTTTGCCCTCGTGACAGGACTTGTAGGCAAAGGCGTTCTGCTCCTGAATGAACAAGGCATCCATATCGGCGCGCAAGGCAATTTTCCTGCCGCTATTCCCGGTAGCAAGCGTAGCGACAACGCCGGTTTTGCCTAAGCCCTGATGAACCTCCAGGCCAAAACTCGCCAACTTGTCAGCAATAAGTTTAGCGGTTTCCGTTTCTTCAAAAGCGGTTTCAGGAAACCGGTGCAGATGCTGCCGCCACTGGCGCATTTGTGCATGTAGCTGCTTTATATTGTTTTCTATAGGCATGGAAATTCGTGAACTTTATGATGGCTAATTGATTAGTTGTAGTATTAAATATTTGAACCAATGCCGGACTGAAGCAAATAAAAATATAATACCAAGGTAAATAGGGGAAGGGTTATATTTTAAGTCGCTAAAAAAGAAAGATTCTTCTCTACTAAAATTTTCAACTCTATAGATGCACTTTTTTGATCTTCTAAAATACCAGAAACATTTATAGCATCTTAATATGTTTACATCTAAGTTAACGAGCCAAAAGCTTTTAATTCCCATAACCAAATTGTGTATAAATATAAGAATAGTAAATACTACTGCAATCATTTTAATTGGGAGGTCATATACGTTCCAACAGCCTAAGGTCGCCAAGAACAGCCAATCCCCCTGCATTTATGGTTGCATTATAATTATCAACGCGTTGTCAAAAAATTAAGGGCTGTTCTTTAAGTCCTATGTATTTTTATAATTTATCAGTTTCGGAATATAAATAATGGCTAACTATAAGTAGATATTTTTTTTAAGTGTATATTAACTTTCAATCACAGGTATATAAAGCCATACGAGCAATCCGTTAAGCAAGATGCTATAAAAATCAATTTTTGATAGTAACCCTCTTATGTAAAATAAAAATACGCATCCAGAACCCCATGATTAAGCTGGGTAGCCGAACCTTCCATCTTTCCTGTGCCACTCGTACTTCGAAGTTTGTGTTCATCTATATTTTGACACATAGTGGCCGTTTCCTGATCTTCGCGATGTTTACCGCAGGTTAACTGGGACCATTCCGGTGGTTTCAGTATCCATGCAAACGAATGATTCTAACGATGCGCTTCGTTCCTCAGAACATTTTACGCGGTTTGCATTTCATCAACTTGATAGGTTGGTAACGAACATCATGACCGCGATGAAAAAGGGAATGGAGGTTAAAGCTATTTCAGGGGCCGAGGTACAAGCAGCCCTTGAGTCTGTTTTGGCAAGTGATATGTTTATTAATGCACCACGCATGTGCCGTTTGCTGAGTTTTCTCGGCGAAAAGGCGATCTTCGGAGCTGTCCGTGATACCCGCGAATATGCCATCGGCATAGAGGTTTTTGATCGAGATCCGTCTGTTTATAGTGTCAGTGAAGATCCTATTGTCAGGGTTCAAGTCGGTAGATTGCGTGAAAAACTTAAAACTTATTATGCGACCTTGGGAGCTGGCTCCGATATTGAAATATTAATTCCAATAGGCAGTTACATGCCGGTTATTCAACGCAAAAGTGTTTTGGACACCGACTCTAAGCACCGTAGCATGTTGGCAATCCATCCATTTAAATGTATTTCGCAGCATGGCGATGGTGTGCCTTTCACGCAAGGTTTGAATGAGGAACTTACGCATCAGTTATTTAAAGCATTTGGGAAAATAATTGTAGCACATTCCTTTTTCGCGCCCGGCAATGTCGATAACGAGAGCTGGACTTTAAAAGATATTTCCAGTGCTGGAGTAAACCACCTACTTGAAGGAAGCGTCCAAATCGACGCAGAGCGAATTAGAGCCTCAATTCGCTTGGTTGATGTTTCAGTTGGGTGTATAGCCTGGTCAGAACAATTTGATCGAAATATTTTTTTTGCCATCACACATCAGGAAGAACTCGCCTCATCTATTTGTAGTGCATTAAAGCAGTTTTTTTGCCACGAGTAACGGTGTCTTCGTGGGCACCGTATTTCAAGTTACGCAGTCGAATCCTATTTGACAGCGACTAAGCAATTCGCTCATGCCTTGATGTTACGGTAACACCTGGATAGCGTTACTGTAACGATACTTACGGTTGAAATCGGTATAGCGTTACTGTTTGGCGCATGATTTTATTTACTAATTACTAATTACTGAATACGCTGCCGACGCCTCCCAATAAGTTGTCTTAGATAGTTTGTTATGCAAGAGGCGCTAACGGCGACATTACATTCAGTGCATGAAAAGACTTTCTCAAGTCTGCGCAGGCTGCCTTTTGTGTCTCAGTGTATTCTGCGCAGATTCATTTTATAAATGTGATGGGCTATAGGAACGAGCATCATGATCGCAATGAAAAAAGGGACGGATGATGTTGC
>JAQTLI010000446.1 GCA_028714995.1 Methylobacter sp.
GTGCGCAGGGAAAAGCTGATGCGGATCGTGCCGGTTGACGAGGTTTGGGGCATAAGCTCACGCACTACCGCAAAGCTGAATCAGCTTGGTATCAACACCATTTGGGACTTGGCAACACAACCCTGCAAATGCATTCAAACCCAGTTTGATATTGTCGTCTCCAGAACTGTGATGGAATTGAACGGCATCCCCTGTCTGAGACTTGAAGAGATTGTGCCGGACAAACAGCAGATTGTCTGTTCGCGCAGTTTTAGCCGCCGACTGACCGAATACAAAGAACTGTCCGAAGCAATGGCCGAGTTTTGCAGCCGGGCCGCCGAAAAGCTCAGAAGACAGCACTCAGTGACAGGCTACATCACGGTTTTTATCAGGACAAATCCATTTAACCCGCAAGATCCACAGTATCAGCGTTCCGCCAGCATCAAGCTTGATGCCGCCACTCAGGACACTCGCGCTATCATCGCTACGGCCAACCGCTTACTAACGGAAATATTCAGGCAAGGTTACAACTATCAAAAATGCGGTGTGCAGCTAAGCCATATTCAGCCGGAATCATCACCAGGCCAGATTGAATTGTTCGATTTTGCCGATAACGGCTTGCCTGCGGAGAACCGCCCGTTAATGAAGGCTATCGATCAAGTCAATCGGCGCTTCCCGAGGGCTATTTCAATCGCGGCCACCGGCTTTGATAAAACCTGGAAGGCAAAAGCGGAACGAGTTTCACAACGCTATACAACCGATTGGCGGGAGTTGGTGATGGTTAGGGTAGAATAAGAAACTGTAGTCCATCGTTTTATCTACTGTTCACTTCTTTTGCTATCCTGTGACTCCCCCTAATTGTTGGAACCGATACCCTTCCCTGCTTTATTTGCCGCTTCGTACAAATAAGAACTTGCGCATCTAATATAAATGTCTATTTCAATGCCTGGCACACCATCACAAATCTCTATTGCCCGGTTAATGGTTTCTAGGGCTTGATTCAGTTTGAATTTAACGGCTTGTATGTCGATTTCTGTTTTTTTCACCCTTTTTTGATTTCTTAGACTAGAATTATTGTTAACCATTCCGCTTTCCTTTAAAAAGTGTTGTGGCTAGGTGCACTCAACGATTTGCTGTCCTTAAGTGCACCGCCTTAGTTTTATTGATTTAACTATTGGGCATTATTTCTACTAATAATATTTTCTACTATGGCTATTTTTGCCCATCCCCTCGGATATGTGGAGCTCAGGAATATGCTGAGTATCCTACTCTAGGAGGGTAGTAATCATCTTGAAATCATCACGTTAACACCGACCTATTTACTGATTTGCTCGGCATATTATTGCCGCTTCCCATCACACTAATAGAAGGAGGACAATATGCTCACAACGTATCTCAAACACCAGACAACTGGTGCGGCCGTGCCGCTCTACCTTAAACGGGGCGATTCCAGGCACCGGATAAACAGATTGCATCATTGCATGTGGATTAGAATATGCTGAGTGAAAATGCAGAAAGCCCCATATTTTTCGGCCTCTTCGCTCGCTACTCCGCATATTCCTGAACTCCACATATCCTCGAAAAGGTAAAAATTAGCAAACGCTTATATACTTCTATTGATAACGACAGTTTATCTAGGGAGTGTAAGCCCAAACCTCCGAAAATTCCGGCGAGTCTTTAGTAAATGTCTCTGACCTCATTCCAATGCCAAATTGTTCGTAATCGCATTAAGATGATGCGGTAGACTAACTCTTAATCGAATGCTGTAGACCGCGTTTGTTGATATAAGTATTTAATGCGATGTGACTCGAATAGCCCAACACTTTTGCGATCTTCCGAACGTAAAGGCCATATCCGAGCAATTCCTTGATACGATCCAGGCTACTGTCGAATTTACTTTTCTGTAAAGTACCTTTTGGCTTGCCGAGTTGCTGCCCACTCGCCTTTTTTGCGGCTAAAGTTTCTTTCGTGCGTAAACTGATCAAATCTCTTTCCAATTCGCCGAACAACGAAAACAGCGTAATAATAATCTTGGCATTCATATCCTGATTCGCAATATCCAAATTTTGCTTGATGGTAATGACCCGGATATTGCGTAGTACCAGGGCATTAACCAGCGCAATTACCTCCGCTGTGCTGCGTCCCAGTCGGCTGAGTTCTGTGACAACCAGCGTATCGGTCTCAGTAAGCATTCCCACCAGCTCATCTATCCGGCGCTGTTTGCTAGTTTTGCGCGATGAGATGTAAAACAGCGTCTAATATTAACCAGTTTTAGCGTCCATTTTACCAGTCTACTCACGCAAATAAACATTAAAAAACAATGCAATAATGATTTTACATGGTCAATTTTGACGCTGTTTTCTCCGATTCCCTGGTGGTCATTTTTCCACGCTGTTTTACAACACCAACAAAAACCGGCCATCACTAATACTAAAACTCATTCGACAGACATAAAAAAACCGGCAGTCCTTTTGTGGACTCTGCCATTTCTTAGAATTTTGTGGAGACGGGGGTAATCCCCCCCATCTCATGTCCGCATGCAGCTGCAAGCTGACGTATTGTCTTTAGATGACCGTTACGTTTTCAGCTTGCGGGCCTTTTTGGCCTTCATCCAGTGATTTGTAGCCACCAGAGTTATTGATTTGTTGAAAATGTACGAATACATCGGGGCCTGATGCTTGTTCGATAAAGCCAAAACCTTTATCAGAATTAAACCATTTAACGATGCCAGTAGTAATTGTAGACATAATGAGTCCTATAGATATTTGAGTATATTAAGCCTTAAAAAGGCGGGTTGAGCTGGTAAATTTTGAAATTACAAAATGAAAAATAGTACGAAGAACAACAGAAGATACATCGAAATGGTAAGCAGAGGGTAAATCTTATTTCTAAGCTGTTTTAGCATGTGCTTCCCGTGTCTGTGATGTCAAGGTATATCTAATAATATGATATAATTCAACATCATATTCTTATATTGTAATTGGCGTCCTTAATCTAGCCGACTTCCAATAATAATCAGTCATGACATTACCTGGTTAATTAATTCCATATAATATAGTATGATATAGTTTCATATCATACTATATTATATGGAATTACCATGCACGAACTCACTGAACGCGAGCTATACCAAGCTCTGGAATACACCAAGAGCATTGACGAGGAAACCGGTGGAAAAATCATAGAGCAATTCCAGCTCGAACAAACCGGCATGGCCCAAACCATCTTCGGAATATTTCCGAATGTTATCGCCGAAGAGAATCAGGATATGTCGTACTT
>JAQTLI010000447.1:0-2793 GCA_028714995.1 Methylobacter sp.
ATCATGCGGAAGCTATCCTGAAAAAATTAAACCTGCCTTACCGCAAGATGCTGTTATGTGCAGGCGATACCGGTTTTTCATCGACTAAAACCTATGATCTTGAAGTCTGGCTGCCAGGGCAGGGCGCATATCGTGAAATATCGTCTTGCAGTAATTTCAAGGACTTTCAGGCTCGCCGTCTACAGGCGCGCTGGCGTAATCCTGAAACCGGCAAGCCCGAGCTGGTGCATACCTTGAATGGCTCAGGATTGGCCGCAGGCAGGACCTTGATTGCAGTCATGGAAAATTATCAGGATGCACAGGGACGTATTCGTATTCCTGAAGCCCTGCGTCCGTATATGGGCGGCCTGGAAGTTATTGAGTAATCGGGTCAAGTTATCCTGATTTTTCCAAAAGAATTTTTAAAGAAATAATATCGAATGAGCATAAAAACACGTTTTGCCCCGAGTCCAACCGGTTATTTGCATGTAGGCGGCGCCCGTACTGCCTTGTTTTCCTGGCTTTATGCGCGCAAGCACGGCGGAAAGTTTATTTTAAGGATTGAAGACACTGACCTGGAGCGGTCAACGCAGGAATCTATCGACGCCATTCTGGAGGGCATGACCTGGTTGGGGTTGGAGTATGATGAGGGTCCTTTTTACCAGACCCACCATTTTGACCGTTATAAAGAGATTATTCAGCAGTTGCTCGACCAGGGCGATGCCTATTATTGCTACTGCAGTAAAGAAGAGCTGGAGCAATTGCGCGCTGAGCAAATGGCTAATAAAGAAAAGCCAAGATATAACGGTAAATGCAGAGATTTGACAGGGCCGAAAAATGACCGGGAAGCGGTCATCCGCTTTAAAAATCCGGTTGACGGGGTGGTAACGATTCCCGATCTGATTAAAGGTGACATTGTTGTTGCCAATAAGGAACTGGATGATTTGATTATCGCAAGAGGGGATGGAACGCCTACCTACAATTTAACGGTGGTGGTTGATGATATGGATATGAAAGTCAGTCATGTTATTCGTGGTGACGACCATATCAATAACACGCCTCGGCAGATGAACATTCTCAAAGCACTGGGCGTCGAGCTGCCAAAATACGCGCATCTGCCCATGATACTGGGTTCGGATGGTGCGCGGCTGTCAAAGCGGCACGGCGCAGTGAGCGTGATGCAGTATCGCGACGATGGCTATTTGCCTGAGGCTCTGCTCAACTATCTGGTTCGTCTGGGCTGGTCGCACGGTGATCAGGAGATCTTTTCCATAGATGAGATGATTGAGCATTTTGCTTTGGAAAACGTCAATGTATCGGCCTCTACCTTCAACACAGAAAAACTGTTATGGCTGAACCATCACTACATCATGAGCAGTGATCCTGCTCATGTGGCGCGCCATTTAAGCTGGCACATGGGTGAACTGGGCATTGATCCTTCTGAAGGACCTAGTCTGGTCGAGATGGTCAAGGCGCAACG
Source organism: Methylobacter sp. (assembly GCA_028714995.1). Classification (GTDB taxonomy): domain Bacteria; phylum Pseudomonadota; class Gammaproteobacteria; order Methylococcales; family Methylomonadaceae; genus Methylobacter_A. The sequence goes on from JAQTLI010000447.1 coordinate 1,460, forward strand.
AGAGCGCTGTAAAACGCTGGTTGAAATGGCGGCAGCCAGTGTTTATTTCTATAAGGATTTTGAGTCGTATGATGAAAAAGCGGCAAAAAAGAATTTTACCCCAGGCTCGGATGAGGTTTTAGCGCGGCTGCATGATGAATTTTCAGTTGTGACGGAATGGCAGGGTGAGGCATTGCACCAGATTGTTGTGAGTCTTGCAGAAGCCATGGAACTTGGTTTAGGCAAGGTGGCCCAGCCTTTACGTGTTGCTATCTGTGGCTCAGCTGTTTCGCCGGCTATTGATATAACATTGTCGTTGCTGGGTAAAGAAAAAACGTTGGCAAGAATACAGCGAGCCATAAAGTACATAAAAAATTAAATTAGTATTGGACTCGATTGAGAATTGCTGTAGAATGCTCGTTCTTAACAGAGGGGCCATAGCTCAATTGGTAGAGCGCAACACTGGCAGTGTTGAGGTCAGCGGTTCGATTCCGCTTGGCTCCACCAAAAAGCAAAGGCTGACTAAACCAATTTTAGTCCCCATCGTCTAGTGGCCTAGGACACCGCCCTTTCACGGCGGTAACGGGGGTTCGAACCCCCCTGGGGACGCCATTATTTTAAGGCCTATGTCTCATAGGCTTTTTTTATGTCATGTAAGTGATGTAAATAGAGCGTGCAGTACCAGTTTGTTTATAGTATAGGCTGACTAAACCAGTTTTAGTCCCCATCGTCTAGTGGCCTAGGACACCGCCCTTTCACGGCGGTAACGGGGGTTCGAACCCCCCTGGGGACGCCATTATTAGAAGGGTTATCAGAAATGATAACCCTTTTTTTATGCCTGACAGTTTGGCTTCAGCATCAGACATTGCGCTTTTTTCTAAAAAGCGGGTACATTACACGGTTACACAAATATTCTCTGTTCAGGGCTAAAAAATTCGTGTAAACCGCTGTAAAATAAAACCAGCCATAGTGTTCTATACATTAGTCATAAACTGATTAATGGCTGGTTTCCAATCGTGTAATGGCATGGACCATTTTTTGGGGATACATTGCATTTTAACTAAGTTCAATCAGAGTACGACGATTGAATCGGCTAATTATCATGGACAAAACCAATATCGCATAGTTATTGGTTCGGCATTTCAATGCACTGTACTCAGTTAGTAGTTATGTCTGTTTTCAGCTTGCTGATAGAGTCAATAAGTGTAGTAACAGGTAGCGAAATCACAACCATCCTTTTCGCTTAAAAATCCAATAAGGTGCAATCCCCGCCAAAAGCATCAATCCCAGTGCGCCGGGATAGCCCAGTCGCAAATTGAGTTCAGGCATGTATTGGAAATTCATGCCATAAATAC
>JAQTLI010000447.1:2803-3256 GCA_028714995.1 Methylobacter sp.
ATAGAAAAAATTTTAATGATTTTGTTTTGGGCAATATTGATAAAGCCTTGGGTCGAATCCATCAAGAAATTGATCTTGTCAAACAAAAAGGTCGTGTGTGACATCAGCGTATCCACGTCACGCATGATTTCCCGCGCTGTTTCCTGCAGGTCAGGATGATTGCGAAGATGCCTTTGCAGAAAGGAGATGGAGCGTTGCGTATCCATCAGACATAGACGAATCTTGCCGTTGCTGTCTTCCAGTTTGGCAAGTTGATCAATGGCGTCTTCAAGATCGGAGTCCATGACCTCAAGCACCAGATAGCTGACGTCTTCAAGCTTACGATGAATGTCCTCGAGGGCATCGGCGAGATTTTCCACTTTCTGCTCAAACATGGTAAGCAGCAACTCTTGGGGCGAATGAGCTTTCACCTGTCCGTGCCGGGCACGCATGCGCAACAGGCGAAAGTCGGCC
>JAQTLI010000448.1 GCA_028714995.1 Methylobacter sp.
GTCGTAAACCTTACAAAATTTATGCTCCCTGAACCAGCCTGGTTTATGGCCTTGCTTTGCATACAAGGAGAATATCCATGAATGATGACGTTATTCGCAAGTCGCTAGCAGTGATGTTGGCGTTATATTTGCTTGGTGAAATTAAAACATCTCAATTCCTGGCCAACACTTATGAAAAAAACTTCATTGCGATTTTTACAAACGCATACCAACATGACGAGCGTCATCGGCGAACTTGCTGAGTTATTTGGAGAAGGGTCTATAAATAATGGCGAAAGGATGCTTCTAAGCCTGTTTATTGAAACGGTTGAACAGGTGCCGATAGCCATTTCCATTACCGATAAGAAAGCCAAAATTCTTTACGTTAATAAGGAGTTTTCCAGAGTCACGGGTTACCAGTCCACAGATATTCTGGGTGAAAACGAATCGTTATTATCAGACAAACGTACGCCCAAAGAGGTGTATCACGATTTATGGCGCACCATCAGCGCTAAGAAAATATGGCGCGGAACCTTATGTAACCGGCATAAATCCGGCGACCGTTACCTCTCTGATTTGACGATTGCCCCTATGTTGAATGAAGCCGGGGCCATCACTCACTACATAGGCATGCACAGAGACATTACCAAACCGTATGAATCCGAAAAAAATGGTGTCAACCAAAAATTATTGATTGAGTCCGTCATTAATTCATCGCCTATTGCCATGGTTGTACTCGATGATCAGGACAGGGTTATTTTAGATAATCATAACTACAAAGCCCTGGTCAGCGATCTTGATAAAGGCGAGCCTGCAACTTACTTTTTACAATTGCTGCGGGATGAGATGGGCGATTTATGGTCGCAGTTAAAAAGCAGCGAGCAAGGCTTTAATAACCGTGAATTCAAGATAGAAAGCAAGGGAGGTCAGAGAGTCCGCTGGTTCTCCTGTGCCGGAAACTGGTTTATAGAGAATGAAGTTAATGCCGACGCCTTTTTTGAGAAGGCATCCAAACCGTATCTGATACTGACATTAACAGATATCACCCGGCAACGCAGACAGATGGAAGAGTTATATCTCCAGACCTTAAAAACCATTATGGCTGAGGATGAGCGGGTGCGCGGCATCAGGGAAACATTACTGGGTGCGATGCACCAAATTCAAATGCCAATGAACCAAATTAGGGCGGCCGAGCAAATTTTAAAACATAAGGGGGATGATCAAAATGCCGGTCTGTTACAGATATTGCAGCAGATTCAGCAATCCGGGGAAGAAGCGGTTGCAACCATGCAAAAATGTATTCCCGAGATTCTGCAAACAGCCGTTATCCCGATTAACCTGAACCTGATTCTGCATGAAGTGCTGCTTCTCAGTAACCAACGGATCTGCAGTAACGATATAGATGTGTATTGGCAGCCACTTGCCCAACTGCCAACCATGCTGGGTTCTGAAAACCGCTTGCGTATATTATTCAAGCAACTAATAGACAATGCGATTGAAGCCATCAGCGAGTCGAATAATGCAGAACAGCGGCTTAAGATCACTACCGATACCGATGCCGATCTGATTTATGTCAGCATTGAAGACACAGGCCCCGGTATTCCGGTTGAAAAACGCGCGAAAGTGTTTGAACCTTTCTATACCACCCGCCCCATGGGTGGCAATCAGGCGGGTATGGGACTGGTGATGGCAAAGGAAATAGTAAACCAGCATCAGGGAATCATTGAAATAGATCCTGATTATGATCAGGGCTGCCGGTTTAAAATCAGTTTTCCTCTGCACAAGCAGGTATTTAAGGGAGTAGAGTAATGGCTGAAAGACTACAACTGATCGAAGCCGAACTTGATACCTTATATATTGTCAGCCAGGTATTAAACAGCACCCACGATTTGCACGCAAAATTACAGACGGTCTTGGAGATACTACACAATAGATCGGGTATGCGTTCCGGCATAATAACGCTGCGGGAAATTGAAAATAGCAGCATGATTGTGAGCGTTGCACATACCAATGGAGGCGGTAAATTTACCGAGCCGGTCAGATACAACCCGGGCGAAGGCTTGATGGGCGCCGTACTTGATGAAGGCAGCACCATTGTCATCGAAAAAGTGTCTGAAGAACCGCGTTTTTTAGGTCGCCTGGGGTTGTATGATCCCGACTTACCTTTTATCGGCTCCCCCATCTACATAGAAGAAGGCGGCACCATTGGCGTGCTGGCTGCCCAGCCGGATAGTAGCCTGTTTCTGGGTGAGCGCGCCCGGTTTATGGAGATGATTGCCAACCTGATTGCGCAAAGCGTCAAAATGTTTCGGGTAATCGAACGCAAACAGCGCCATCTGCTGAGTGAACGGGACCAGCTCAAACAGGCGCTGATAAAGAACTACAGCTTTGAGAATATCATCGGCCATTCGGCGCCCATGTTAAAGGTGTTCGATTTAATACGTCAGGTTGCGAAATGGAATACCACGGTATTAATCCGAGGCGAATCAGGCACCGGTAAAGAAGTCGTCGCCAATGCGATCCACTTTAACTCCGGCTGTGCCAGCGGACCTTTTTTAAAACTCAATTGCGCCGCCCTGCCCGACACATTGCTGGAGTCGGAATTATTCGGGCACGAAAAAGGTGCGTTCAGCGGCGCCATCAGCCAGCGCAAAGGCCGCTTTGAATTAGCCGATAACGGCACCCTGTTTCTCGATGAAATCGGTGAAATTTCCGCATCGTTCCAGGCCAAACTGCTCCGCGTATTGCAGGAGGGTGAATTTGAACGGGTTGGCGGTACCCAAACCATCAAGGTCAATGTCCGCATCATCGCCGCAACCAATCGTAATCTTGAAGAAGAAGTGACTGAAGGCGCGTTCAGGGAAGATTTGTATTACCGCCTTAATGTAATGCCCGTCCATATGCCTGCATTACGCGACAGGACAGAGGATATTCCGGAGTTATCCGAATTCCTGCTCGGCAGAATTTCGCTGCAGCAAGGCGGTCGGCCGCTGGAAATCAAGGAAAGCGCGATACGCATATTGATGAAGCACAACTGGCCCGGCAACGTCCGCGAACTGGCAAATCGCTTGGAACGCGCCGCAATCATGAGTCAAAATGGCATCATCGATCGCGACGTCATGGTCAGCACTGGCCTGGAAGATGAAATCGGCACAGTTATCAGCCATAAACCGCAAAAAACGCCTGCGATTGATTTTAAGGATGAAAACATGGATGACCGGGAACGGGTCATTGCCGAGTTGGAGCAAAGCGGCAGGGTACAAGCCAAAG
>JAQTLI010000449.1 GCA_028714995.1 Methylobacter sp.
GAAGGATGGTAAAATCAGGTATGAGGTGGTCACCTGGGGCAAGAAGCAGGAAGTCTCTCCGGAGTTTCTACAGACTTATGGTGATGAGGCTTACGGAGTAGTTGATAACCGCAATACCTGGCTGGGGGATAATTCTCCGGTGGACGTAGAAAAATTAGACAGCTACCTTAAACAACTGGAGCTGTAAGATGCTTATTCTCACCGATGAAAACGGCGAGATGGTACTTTCCTGGTGGGACTTGATGGTCCGATCACTGGAAGAAATGAACTCAAAATTGGCGGGCGCGAGAGACCAGCTGGGTCAATCTGCCCGCCATTCGCGTAATGCCCGGGACAAATTGGCCATAGCTGAATTTCATGCCCGGGACTGTCAAACAGACTTGAAGAAGTCTCTTCTCAACAAATACCAAACCCAAAAATATTTTTCAGATACCCCCTTGACGTAGCTGCCCAGACCTGCTAAAATTTTCGCAGGTCAGTTGGAGGTAGCTTATGAATCTTAACCCAGAGGAACTTTATTCTCCAAAGAAGGCAGCGGAGTATTTGCACTGTCATCTGGCCAGTGTTTACCGCTATATCCAAAAAGGGAAACTTGTGCCGGTGAAGATATCGGATCAGGAATTCCTGCGGAAAGAAGATCTGGACGCCTTCCAGAAGGGAGGTGAAAAGTCCAAAAATTAAAGAGGCTCATCGTTCATCAAATTGATGTGAGCCTCTTTTGAGGTGTTGCCGGGGGGTTACCAGCACCCACCTTCTGTATTTAAAGCCAATCCACGTTAAAAGTCAATACTTATGGGAATGAAGGGGAAATAATGGTCTCACTGATACGGAAAACTACGAATAAAAAGAAGCGAGTCTGCAATGCCACTTGCTACAATGCCAAAGGAGACCACTGTGATTGTATATGCGGTGGCCATAACCATGGTGTTGGGCTGAGGCAGGCGGCCCAGAACACAGCAGACCGGGCTGAAGAACTCTTAAAAGAAGAGGGGATTGAAATCCCGGAGATGCCTATACCGGGGGCAGCATTTGAGCCGAATGGGGAAATACCTCTGGCTCAAGACTCCAAAGGCCGGTATCTGATATCAAGTAAACACGTTAAGAAAGGGAAAAAGTAATGGCAAAGTTACCTCGTATCAGCTTTATGACACGGCGTACCAGGGTGAAGAAGGCTCTCCCATTCTTCAGGGTACGCAAAGGCACGTTAGCCTTTATTGACATTGAAGTGGTGGATTTGGAATTCTACCTCTTCGGGTACAAGTTTGTTATCCGCATCAATAAGGGGCAGCGCAATGCCTGAAGAACGAAAGCAGCAAATGTTCCCCTGGGCAAAGGATACAGAGAGGCTAATCGTCTGTATGCGGGAAGGTCCGGGGACGCCGGTGATGGTGGGAGACACCCGGCATAAGTGCGCGAGGTGTGGCCACTGGGTAATTGTATCAGCTGACAGCCTATTGCTGAGCATAGATCTTAAGGCCACTATCTACTGCAAGGAGTGCGCAATAGCGCGGTCAAAGGCACTGGGGATACCATATCAAGTTCGGCCCAGCAGGGCCACTATGGAAGAGGTCTTTAATCATCTGGGGCTGGGGAAATATTTTAAGGAAGAGGAAAATGAAAAATAAAAAAGCAATAGCAGCATTCTCTAAACTGGCGGGAAAAAGCACATCCGTTCTCCCTGATAAGCAGTCGGAAAATCGCTTCAAGGAGATGGCCAACCACTCTATGCATCAGGCTGAGCAATTGAGAAACCTGCAGAAGAAGCTCATGAAGGAACGGGCTATCCGTGCCAAAGCCCAGGCTATGGCTGTTCCTGCAGAACCGAAGCCTTACGGTATAGAACCGGAGCATATGGAGGCTATCCGGCGTAATGCCTTTGGGGAAATTCTGGCTGAGCTGGCTCCGGATGTGCCCTGCGATATTCTGGACAAGGTGGCTACTCATCATGACATAGATATGACCGGTATGCCTCAACATAAACCTTTCTATATATTTGTCTGGGTAGTAGAGGGAGATTCGCCGTTTGAAAACGCTATAGCCATTGCCAGGGATGTGGACGAAGCTATAGAAATGATGGTAAAGGAAAATGAGCTGCCTGACTTCGTTGAGAAAGCTTTGAGGGAAACCGAGCCTGTTCGGATAGATATACAACCTGTCCAAATGATTGATTATTTATGAGCAACAGGCATGCCACAGCAATATACTTAACTGCCCTGGCTATGATGAGGGATGCCCAGAACCATTTTGATCTAACTATAGATTATGAGCCGGGTTATAAACGGATAGAGCACCGCAATCAGCGTCAGCTGAGAAAAGCTAAGAAAAGGAAGGGGTAAAGAGATGTCAAAAGACGAAACAGTAGAAGCAGAATTCCGTCAGATAGACGAAGAGGCTGGGAGGCCGGCGCGGAAAGGGGCGTCGGTGGCCATAATATTGCCCGGGCAAATGGAAGTGGTAAATGAGCTGGACAGCATAAAGCGGTTTCAGGCTTTGGTACACCGGCATTTGGTAAACGGGCAGGATTATGGGGTAATCAAGGGGACAAACAAGCCAACGTTACTAAAGCCTGGGGGCGAAAAGGTGATGAGGTTGCTGCACCTGAGGGACATATATACCATAGAGCAGTCACACGAAGATTTCAGTGCGCCGTTGTTTTTCTACCGGATGAAGTGCCAGCTGGTATACGTGCCAACCGGGGAGGTAGTCACGGAGGGGGTTGGGTGCTGCAGCAGCATGGAAGGGAAGTACAGGTGGCGGTGGCTGACGGAAGAGGACTTACCCATAGGGTTTGATAAAAAAACGGCTGTACGGCGGTCACAGGGGCGCTGGACGCCGGCCTTCAAGTTACCGCCGGGGGCGGATACCAGCAAGATGCAGAAGAAGACGATAGAGACCAAGCTGGGGAAGAAGCTGGCCATGTACCGGGTAGTGGCGCTGGAGTACCGGGTGGACAATGACGATGTATGCGCGCAGCAGAACACCATACTGAAGATGGGCAAGAAGCGGGCCATGATAGACGCGGTACTGGGGGCGGCGAGGTTATCCGAGATATTCAGTCAGGACTTGGAAGATGAGGGCGAGATAGAGGAAGAGGCGGAAGCCGAAGCGCCTGAAATGCCCGAGGACGTGCCCGAAATGGCTGAAGCGAGAGTTGGTACCCATGAGGGGGCAAAGACGGCTCAGGGGGCGTCCTGTCCAGCCAAAGGGCCGGTGAAACCGCCAATGAGGAAA
>JAQTLI010000450.1 GCA_028714995.1 Methylobacter sp.
TGGCTTTTTTAGTTTGACGCATTTGCCATTTCAAGATAATATAAGTGGTTATGTTAGATCGATTACCCGAATATATAGACCCTTTGCACCTGGCTGATAAGCGTGGTGAGTTGAAAGGACAAATACCTATATGCAACCTGGATCGTTTGGCGGATATGCTGTTCAACGATGAAGGTACTATTTCTGTGGATCTTTTTTTTGGCAGGGAAGGGAGATTAGCCAAAATTGAGGGTAAAATAGAAACAGTTTTGCAGCTTAAATGTCAAAATTGCTTGCAGGCTGTGGAATGGCCAGTCAGTAATGAAGTCAAGCTAGGGATTGTTACATCAATAGATCAAGCCAATAGATTGCCAGAAGATTATGAACCATTGTTAGTTGAGGAAGGAAAAGTGCCTTTAAAGGGTATTGTAGAGGATGAGTTATTGCTCATAATACCTGCATTTCCAAAACATCAGCATAACTGTTTAGCTCCTAATTTAGACAATAAAAAAGTAGATTCATTATTGAATAATGAGCAGTCACCTAAAGAAAACCCTTTTTCCATCTTAGCCAAGCTTAAAAACATTGGAGATTTATAATGGCAGTACAAAAAAGTAAAGTAACACGCTCAAGACGTGGCCAACGTCGTTCACATGATGCCTTAACAGAAAGAGCATTATCTCAGGATCCTTTGACAGGTGAAACTCATTTACGTCACCACATGACTCCAGACGGTTTTTTTAAAGGTCGCCAAATCGTAACGACTGGCGCCGAAGATTAATAAATCTTCCCATCTTTTAAAATGATGATATGCCGAATCAGTTCTGATTCGGCTTTTTTTTAATAACTCCGGAGTCATTCGTAAGCGTGAGTTTAACAATTTCGATTGATGCAATGGGCGGGGATCACGGTCCTAAAGTTACCATTCCAGCTTCATTGGATTGTTTAAAAAACAATCCAGACTTAAAGCTTATTTTAGTGGGTGACGAAACTGTTCTCAAACAACAGTTGGCGCAAGCTTTAGTTGATTATAAAGACAGGCTCACTATCCAACACGCATCCCAGTGCGTTGAAATGGATGAGTCCCCGTCCAAAGCATTAAAAAACAAAAAAGATTCGTCAATGCGCGTTGCCATCAATCTGGTTCTTAATGGGCAGGCAGATGCTTGTGTAAGCGCCGGCAATACTGGCGCATTAATGGCTACTGCGCGTTTTGTTTTGAAAATGATTCCTGGTATTGATCGTCCTGCCATTATTTCCACGTTACCTTCGATTTATGGACATACCCATGCCCTTGATTTAGGGGCGAATGTGGATTGCACTGCAGAACACCTTTTTCAATTTGCTGTGATGGGAACTGAACTGGTTAAAGCGGTTGAGAATATAGATAACCCCAAAGTAGGTCTGTTAAATATCGGCGAAGAAGATATGAAGGGGAATGAGCAGGTTAAGGCGGCTGCAAAGCTACTGGAAAATTCATCGCTAAATTATATCGGTTATGTGGAAGGGGATTCTTTGAATGCAGGCCATATAAAAGTTGATCTGATTGTTGCTGATGGTTTTGTCGGCAATATCGCGCTCAAATCCATTGAAGGTGCAGCAAAAATGATAGGCACTGCACTAAAAGAAGCTTTTGGCAAAAACAGTTTTACGAAATTGGCAGGATTGTTGGCCTATCCGGTACTTAAATCATTTAAAAAGCGCATAGATCCACGACTTTACAATGGCGCAAGTTTTTTAGGCTTGCGTGGACTAGTAATTAAAAGCCACGGTGGCGCAGATGTACTGGCTTTTAAAACTGCCATTCATCTTGCCGAAATTGAAGTTAAAAAAGATGTCATTAGAAAAATAAGCGAGCAAGTTGAAAAAACTTTGGCTCTGAGAGAAAGCGCATGACTCGTTATTCAAGAATAATCGGTACCGGCGGATATCTGCCGGAAGAAGTTCGCACTAATGAGCAAATTTCGCAAACTGTTGATACATCCGATAGCTGGATTTATGAGCGGACGGGCATTAAAAGTCGTCGAATCGCCGGTCCCGACGAAACAGCCTCAAGCATGGCCGAAATAGCTGCAAGACAGGCCATTGATGCAGCTCAAATTGCTCCAGAAGAAATTGACTTGATCATTGTTGCAACAGGAACTCCCGATCGCGTCTACCCCAGCACCGGCTGTCTGCTGCAGCAGCGCTTAGGCATTAAAAACTGCGTCGCATTTGACGTGCAGGCCGCGTGTTCAGGCTCTATCTTCGCTTTGAGTATCGCAGACCAATATATAAAAACAGGCGCAGCCAAGAAAGTTCTGGTTGTAGGCTCTGAAATTTGTTCGCGCGTAGTCGACTGGACGGATCGAGGCACCTGTATTTTATTTGGTGATGGCGCAGGAGCAATATTGCTGAGCGTTTCAGAGGAAGCCGGTATTTTATCGACTCATATTCATTCTGATGGTGAATATGAAGACCTGCTGTATTGCCCAAATCCACAGGCAGCAACAGACGCAAATAAGCATGAGCCGGGGTACATTAGCATGCGCGGCAATGAGGTCTTTAAAGTGGCTGTAAATACGCTGGGACGCATCGTTGATGAAACTCTGGCTGCAAATGATATGCAGCAATCCGATGTTAACTGGCTGGTTCCTCATCAAGCCAATACTCGGATAATTGCAGCAACAGCAAAAAAATTAAAAATGTCTATGGATCATGTTATTTTGACCCTTGAGAATCAAGGCAATACATCATCCGCGTCTGTGCTTCTTGCATTAAATGAAGGGGTTCGTGATGGCCGCATTCAGCGCGGACAAGTAGTCTTACTTGAAGCATTTGGAGCAGGATTCACCTGGGGCTCTGCATTAATTAAATACTAAAAATGTATTGAAATGAATAACCAAACTTATAATTTAGCTTTTGTTTTCCCCGGCCAGGGGTCCCAATCTGTTGGCATGTTAACAGATCTGGCTGCCAGTTATCCCGAAGTAAGACACATATTTGAACGCGCCTCTGATGCGCTGGGCAAGGACCTATGGTCTATTGTTGCAAAAGGCCCGGAAGACGAGCTCAATCAAACCTATAACACACAGCCCGCCATGTTGGCCGCCGGTGTTGCTGTATGGGAAGTCTGTCGTAAACACAGTAATATCCGTCCATCCTGGATGGCAGGCCACAGTCTTGGCGAATATACGGCCCTGGTTTGTTCAGATGCCATCTCGCTTGAAGATGGCATTAAACTGGTTGCAGCAAGAGGTCGA
>JAQTLI010000451.1 GCA_028714995.1 Methylobacter sp.
GGGGGATATGGATGATATTCCTAATGAAATTGAAGAGCTGGAAAAGAAAATTGAAAGTGCAGGGCTATCGAAGGAAGCGAAAACAAAGGCGGAGACAGAGCTTAATAAGCTGAAACAGATGTCGCCTATGTCTGCTGAGGCGACGGTGGTACGCAACTATATTGATTGGATGGTCAGCGTTCCCTGGAAGAAAAAAACCAAAGTACGTCATGATTTAAAGCTTGCTGAGCAGGTTTTGGAAGCTGAACATTATGGTTTAGAGAAAGTTAAAGAGCGCATTCTTGAGTATCTTGCTGTTCAGCAGCGGGTAAAACAGCTAAAAGGACCAATTTTGTGTTTGGTAGGGCCTCCAGGCGTAGGTAAAACCTCGTTGGGTGAGTCTATTGCCAGAGCGACCAATCGTAAATATGTACGTATGGCGTTAGGCGGTGTGCGCGATGAAGCGGAAATTCGCGGACACAGGCGCACTTATATAGGCTCTATGCCGGGTAAGATATTACAGAATCTGGCCAAAGTGAAAACACGGAATCCGATGTTTTTACTGGATGAAATAGACAAAATGGCGGCAGATTTCCGTGGTGATCCTGCATCGGCTTTATTGGAAGTGCTGGATCCGGAACAGAATCATACTTTTTCAGATCATTATCTGGAAGTAGATTTTGATTTGTCCGATGTGATGTTTGTCGCAACGGCAAATACTATGAATATTCCCCCGGCATTACTGGATAGAATGGAAGTCATACGTCTTGCTGGCTATACAGAAGATGAAAAGATCAATATCGCGCTCCGGTATTTGGTTCCAAAACAGGTTAAAAATAACGGCCTTGAAGAGAGGGAAATTCAAATTTCAGAAGAAGCGATCAGGGATATAATTCGTTATTACTCCCGAGAAGCGGGTGTGCGGAGTCTAGAACGGGAAATTTCGAAAATTTGCCGTAAAGTTGTTAAAGATTTGTTATTGAAGCCGAGAAAAACCAAAGTCGTAGTTAATTCTGGAAATTTGGATAAGTATCTGGGGGTTAAGCGTTTTCATTACGGCCTTGCTGAAGAGAGAGATCAGGTTGGACAGGTTACTGGCTTGGCTTGGACCGAAGTGGGCGGTGAATTATTAACCATTGAGACGGCGGTAATTCCGGGAAAAGGCAAACATTCGGCAACGGGTAAGCTCGGCGATGTCATGAAGGAGTCAATCGAAGCTGCGATGACAGTGGTCAGGAGTCGGTCAGATATCTTGGGCATTGATAATGAGCTTTTTCAGAAGAATGATATACATATACATGTTCCCGAAGGTGCGACGCCAAAAGATGGCCCTAGTGCCGGTGTGGGCATGTGCACAGCCATTATCTCAGCCTTGACCAAGATACCTGTTCGAGCTTGTGTAGCCATGACTGGTGAAATCACTTTGCGAGGGGAGGTGTTACCTATCGGGGGCTTGAAAGAAAAGCTTCTTGCAGCTCATCGCGGTGGAATAACAACGGTTATAATTCCTGCTGAGAATGAAAAAGATTTGGCTGAGATACCGGAAAATATCAAGCGAAACCTGGAGATAAAGCCTGTTCATTGGATAGATGAGGTGCTGGAAGTCGCTCTGCAATATATGCCAGTTTCTGTTGAAAAAATTGAAACTGAAGAACAAGGAAAAAATGAAACTGACGCAGTTAAAATAATGAAACAGGGACTAACAGCGCATTAATTAATTTGCGGTTTTGTCTGAGGGTAGGTGAAACCGCAAAAATCATGGCTTCTGGGGTGGTTAATGCTTGACACTGTATAAGTGCAGTTGTTATAAATACTGGAGTTTCTTGTGTCACTGACGATCGGGCATTAGAATTATCACGCAGTTCTTCTAGAATATAATTTTAAAAATAACTTCCTAAGGGGGAATAATGAATAAATCGGAACTTATTGACGCTATAGCAGAGTCTGCTGAATTAACTAAAGCGGATGCGGGTCGCGCATTGGATGGTTTTATTGGTGCAGTTACAAAAGCATTAAGCAGCGGTGATTCTGTTGCTTTAGTTGGGTTTGGAACATACGCAGTAAAAGAAAGAGCGGAGCGTAAAGGACGTAATCCACAGACTGGGGCTGAGATTACTATTAAGGCTGCAAAAATTCCTTCATTTAAGGCTGGTAAATCTTTAAAAGATGCTGTAAACTAGGTTTTCTTTAGTCGGGTGCTTAGCTCAGCTGGGAGAGCATCGCCCTTACAAGGCGAGGGTCGGGGGTTCGAACCCCTCAGCACCCACCAGACTTTGGAGTGGTAGTTCAGTTGGTTAGAATACCGGCCTGTCACGCCGGTGGTCGCGGGTTCGAGCCCCGTCCACTCCGCCAAATCAAAAAAGCCCCGGATCGATTGGTTCGGGGCTTTTTTTTTGATTAAAATTAAGTTGTTTCTTTAGGACAGAGCATATGCTGACAAAAATTAGAGAAAAAGCACAAGGTGCTTTTGCATGGGGTATCTTGATAATCATTTGTGTGCCTTTTGCTTTATGGGGTATTCAGAATTATTTGGACACTGGGGAAGAAGCGCCCGTTGCTTCTGTAGGAGATAAAGATTTTTTTCAGCGTGATGTTAATAAGGCCTATGAACAATATAGCCAGAATCTCCAAGGGATGGCGATAGATGAACAAACCTTAAAGGCACAAGCATTACAGAAGCTGATAAAGGATGAAGTCTTATTGCAATATGTGCAAGGGAAAGGCCTGGTTGCAAGTGACGATACCGCTCGTGAGTTTATAAAATCTCTTGCGTATTTTCAGGTGGATGGCAAATTTGATGAAAAACAATATAAAGCATTGCTAAATTCACAAAGAATGTCATCTGCAGAGTTTGTAAACAGAATCAAGAATGCTCTGACTATGGAGCAGTTTCAGCGCAGCATTATAGATAGCAGTTTTGCAACGCCCTATGATGTGGAACATTTTTTTAAAATCCAGAATCAACAGCGCGATGTCGATTATGTCACTGTTGCGTTACCGAAATTGGCTGAGCAACCATCCGAGCAAGATATAGTGGCATACTACCAGCAGCATCAGGATTTATATCAAACGCCTGAACAGGTTTCTGTAGAGTACGTAGAGTTGTCACTTGAAGAGATAGCTAAAACTATAAAGGGTACGGATGAAAAGTTGAAAGCTTTTTATGAAGAGCAAAAAGATCAATATACCACTGCTGAACGTAGAAAAATCAGTCATATTCTGTTTGCAATTAATGA
>JAQTLI010000452.1 GCA_028714995.1 Methylobacter sp.
CGCCGTTCCATGCTACCTTATAATGCAGTTGCCGTCTGAACTCGCCCCATCCTTGATCGAGGATAGAACGGTTTAGTCCGGACTTCTGCTTCACTCGTTTGCCGTGCTGTTCGTTGTTGCCTTTCGAAGACTTGGACATATTCCGTACTTGCAAGTCCTCAATACAAACGAGCGCGTGGTTTTTGCTGATCGTTGTCGTGGTTTTGTGCAAGAAATCTTTTCTGGCGTTAGCAATACTGCTGTGAACCTTCTGGACTTTGGCTTTGGCCTTTTTCCAGTTGTTGCTGAATTTGACCTTGCGGCTCATACGTCGCTGATAACGCGCAAGCCGTTGTTGATGCTTCTTGAAGCTGTTTAACGGAGCGATATAGTTCTCATTGCTCATTGTGGCGAAACGGGCAATGCCGACATCGATGCCAATAGCGGTTGTCGCAGTTGACAATGGTCTCTCTATTTCGCGTTCCGTCTGGATTGACGCGAACCACTTACCCTGTTTACCTAATACGGTGACGTTTTTCACCGTCCCTAATACCTCTCGGCTGTTGCGGTAGCGAATCCAGCCCAGTTTAGGAAGGAATATGCGGTTGTTGGCTTGGTCGAGCTTGCAGCCTTGCGGATAGCGAAAACTATCCGACTGGCCTTTCTTTTTGAATCGTGGGAAGTCTGCACGTTTCTCGAAAAAGTTTTTGTAGGCTCGTTCAAGGTCTTTAAGCGTTTGTTGCAAGGGCTGAGAATGGGTTTCCGATAACCAAAGCGTTTCGCTGTTCTTGCGCCATTGAGTCAGTTGTTTGCACAAATCGGCATAAGACAGCTTCTTTTTGCCTTCTGCATAGTGTGCTTGCTGCAATGCCAACGCCTTATTGAATACAAAGCGGCATGACCCGACGAAACGGCGCATATTGCGCTGTTGTTCGCCGTCTGGCATTAATTCGTATTTGAAGGCTTGAAGACGTTGCATGATCCAATAATACTTTGGTCTATGAACAATAACAACGATATTAGGCACGGCAGGCATTGTGTTTTCAAGATGCACATCCATCTGATCTTTATGACAAAATACCGCCGTGGAGTATTCACAAAAGCCATTATGGATGATCTTCAGAAAATCTTCGGCAGCGTATGTACCGACTTTGAAGCAGAGCTGGTGGAATTCGATGGTGAGGACGACCACGTTCACTTGCTGGTGAACTACCCGCCTAAGGTGGCAATATCGAAACTGGTGAACAGCCTGAAAGGAGTGTCCAGTCTTCTTATCCGAAAAAAGAAGTATTCCAGCTTTAAGAAAAAACTATGGGGCGGCGCTTTGTGGTCGCCCAGTTATTTCGCCGGAAGTTGTGGCGGAGCACCGATTGAAATCATTCGGCAGTACATCGAACAACAGCAAACGCCTCACTAAACATTCAAAGGATATTAAATGGCGTGCAAACTTTGCCAGTTTTGCCGGGAAAGAGCATCCAAATATAACAGCAATCCTGGCTATGTTACTGTTTTTAAAATACCCACTGTCTGACTCGACTGGCAAAACAGGTGCTGAACGTGGCGAAAATTGAAAACTCTTTTACATCGCCAGGCGCCCCAACCTATGAACTTATGAGGAAAAGGTTGGAAACGCTTCAGCTTCCATTCTAAGACGCTAGAAAACCAGCGACGTGCTTCCGAATGTTCTTCGTATGAGAACCCTCCCAGTAAATTCGCTGGCAATCGACGCATCTATGGAACACCTCGTAATAAAGCCGTGTCTTGGGCTCGAGGCGATCCAGAATATCCGCCTTGGCGACAGGTGCCAGCACACCGTTGCAAACCAGGCATCGAGCAAAAAGCTGAATCGAGCCATGCAGGTCGAAGCGGCGCAGGACTTCATCAACCTGGCTTTCGACGTTGACCGCGCGCACCCAGTAGCCGTAGTTGATATGTTTGACATACAAGAGGCGACGGTCGCGGGTCAGCAAGATGCGCTGCTCGTTTACCGCGATACTCACCATATCTGCATCCCGATAGTCGTTGCGATAGAGACTGTCGAAACCCAACAAACGCATGCGTTTGGCGAGCTTGCCCAGATTCACATCCAGGATGAAACGAGGATTAGGCAAGGGTTTTTCGCGCAGCCTGAGCACGGGAGTGATGTCCAGGCTTTTGAAAACCGGGTAAACCGCGACGCGGTCGCCAGCTTGTAGCTGATAGTTGAATCCCATCGACTGACCATTGACGATGATCAACTCCACCTCGGTGTGGGGCACACCGAAAACCTCGATGGGGTCCTTGATGCCGGGATGACCGCTGAAACGATAAAGCATCGTCCGCCTGCATTGGTTCGGCGGAAGAAAATCATTCAGTTCCGCGTAGAAACGAAACTCAGCTGTGTATTCCGGTTTCATATTATTCACCTGCCAATGACCGCCAATGAGCACTTATTATTCAAATGCTGGTGCATCAATATGCCCGTAATATTGATGCACCGCACTGCTGTTCAATACCGCATCATCAATAGCTTGAGCAAAACCGCCTAATAGGGCTTGCTCAGACGTATTATTGGCAATCTGATTCATGACCAATCATTTTTACGGATTATGTCTCTGATCGTATAGGCGTAGTTAACCATTTAATTTTATGTAGGATGGGCAAAGCGATAGCGTGCCCATCAAAAGATTAAGCATTGCTTGATGGGCACGGCACAGCCTTTGCCCATCCTACTCCTTGTCTATATCTTTAAAATCATCTTCTAATAAAACGCCGGCCTAATAACCAGCCATTAGCGACTAGATGATTAACCATGTCATTTTGAAACAAACCTTCCTTTGATTTATTATCCATGCCAACCATTTAATTTTGTGTAGGATGGGCAAAGCGATAGCGTGCCCATCAAAAAATTATATATTGCTTGATGGGCACAGCACAGCCTTTGCCCATCCTACTCCTTGTCTATATCTTTAAAATCATCTTCTAATAAAACGCCAGGCTCATACCATCCTTTACTGACAGCCTGATTAAATGAGCTATATAACCAATCCTGCGGTGCAGAAACATAACCATGCTTAACAGGATTAAAATGAATATAATCCACATGCTGCCGCCAGTCATTCTCATCTCGAATACAATGCTCCCAAAAACGACGCTGCCAAACCCCTTTTTCACGCTTTTTAGTCTTGGAATCACCAACAACGCGGCTCGGCAACCCCGCTGAAAATTTACGTTTAATCACCAT
>JAQTLI010000453.1 GCA_028714995.1 Methylobacter sp.
TATGGCGAGGCATGAATGAGCGCGCCTCATCCCACGGGCAGGGAATCACGATGGCGTTGCGCTGGTCTTGCAGCACATGCACCAGATGCCGTTTAAACGGATCGAGATCGCCGCGACGGTGGAAAGTAATAAATGTCGTTTCGTCGAAACAGACCTTGGCGCGCGATGCGAGTATCTGTGCCGAAGATATGCCCGGCACGGTTTCGACCGGGTGGCCGCAAGCGCGCTCGACCCGTTCCAGATACTGGAAGCCGCTGAAATGAATGTCGCCCATGAACACCACGACGCAGTTTTTGCCCGCATGATGCTCAATTGCAACCTGCGCCAACTGCTCGGTCTGGTCGCGATAATTCATCAACACGGTTTGCGCTGTTTCGGGAATCAGGCTTTGGACGACGTTAATGACGGCGTCGAATCCGGCTACCACATCGGCATTGCGGATCAGCTCCGCGCCGCGCTGGGTCAGATAAGCAATGTCGCCCGGTCCTGCGCCTATGCAGATAATCATAATTGTTCCTCGGTAATTGTTCCCTGCATTACTCTACCTCCTGCATCCATGCAGTCGTTTGTAGAGGCGACCTTCAGGTAGCCCGTCTTATTGTTCATCTTCATTTAATACATCCACGTATCGTAAGCGCCAGATTTTCTGCCGTTAATTCTTCCAGCGTCAGGTATTCGGCACCCAACGCCCGCGCCAGTTGTCGTGCGCGACCCAACCGTAAATAGCCGGTTTCCGTATCAAGTACCAGAGCAGGTACACCGCGTTCTGCAAGCAATCCTGCAAATCTTAGCGACTCCTGCCAAGGGTCGTTGCCATCGTTCAGCGCAACATTGGCCTTTCCATCGCTAAGAAGCACCAGCAACGGCGGCATGCTGGTTTTTTCCAGCGTTTCCAGAGCCACAGATAATGCATGAGGCAAGGGCGTGCGGCCGCCGGTGGGCAATTCGCGCAGACTTTGTTCGGCAAGGTCGACGCTACGGGTAGGCGACAGCAGTAACTGTGCGGACTCGCCGCGAAAGCTGATGACAGCGACTTCGTCACGCTGCTGGTAGGCATCGGTAAGCAGAGATAGTACTGCGCCTTTGACGGCCTCCATGCGCCGCTGCGCCGCCATGGAACCGGAGGCGTCGACTACAAACAAAATCAGGTTGGCGTTTTTGCCTGAGCGGATTTGTTGGTGCAAGTCGTCTTTTGTCACCTGAAAATTGTCGGCGCCTTTAAGCGCCGCGCTACGCAATGTAGCGCCGACGGCGAGGCTACTCGGATTCTGGTCCGGCACGGCACGTATCACTCGGCCGCGAGGCGCATCGGTCGCAGTGCTGCGTTTACCGGAAGCGTAGCGATTGGAAACCGCATCGACTTCTATTTTTCGTACGGTACCGGCAGACGCTGAGGCGAATACCTGTTGTTGGTCTTGCGATTCGCCGTTATTTTCAGCGTTTTCCTGCTCGGTATCTTCAGCGCCGGATTCGCTTTCATCAGGTGGCTGTAACGCTTGTTGCATCAGGTCATCGAGCTGTTCCTGATCCAGCCCCGGCTGTTCGAAGGGCTTGCGTCTGCGCCGGTGCGGCAGCACCAGTTCTGCCGCACCGCGCACGTCTTGCGGCGTTACTTGCGAATGGCCTTCAAGCGCCGCCAGTGCGCGCGCTGCTTTGTGCATGACGATGTCGGCGCGAAGACTCGCTACCTCGAATTCGCAGCACAAGTGGCTGATCAGATCGAGCAGGGCGTCATCCAGCGTCACTTCCGGCAGCAACTGCTGCGCCGTTGCCAACCTGTACCGCAATTCCTGTTGTTCCTGCATCCAGGTGGCAGCATAGGCAGTGGGATTGGCCTCAAAGGCGATGCGGCGGCGCACGACCTCGGAGCGCAAAACTTTGTCACGCGGCGCAGTCACCTCAACCATCAGGCCGAAGCGATCCAGCAATTGCGGACGCAAATCGCCTTCTTCCAGATTCATCGTGCCTATCAGCGTGAAGCGAGCAGGGTGGCTGACCGACAAGCCTTCACGCTGTACTGCATTAACGCCCATCGCCGCCGCATCCAGCAGTACGTCGACCAGATGGTCGGGCAGCAGGTTGACTTCGTCGATGTAAAGTATGCCCCGGTGCGCCGCAGCCAGTAGGCCGGGTTTAAAAACACGCTGAGCGCCTTTAAGCGCCTGCTCCAAATCCAGTGTGCCGATAACGCGGTCTTCGGTGGCGCCCAGCGGCAAGGTGACGAAAGGCACGCTGCTAGCTTGCGCTGTTGCGTGTTCGGTATTGCAGGTTTCGCAGTGCTGATAGGGCACACCGGGAGCACAGTTGAACGCGCAACCGGCAATCCGTTCGATCAACGGCAGGATATCGGTCAGCGCCCGTGCCGCCGTGCTTTTGGCGGTGCCTTTGTCGCCGCGGATCAGCACCCCGCCCAGCGACGGATCGACGGCGCACAGCAGCAACGCAGTCTTGAGCTGGGTCTGTTCAACGATGGCCGAAAAAGGGAAGGTCGCGTGGTGCATTATGCGCCGCGCGGTGTTTCGCCGCGCGCCTCCAATAGGGTTTCGCTATGCAGGTATAAAGCCTGTAAAGCGTCCAGCGTCTGTTGCTGCGGCTCGGCCCACATGCCGCGGCTGGCGGCTTCCAGCAGGCGTTCGGCAATCGCGTTTTGTGCCCACGGGTTGGCTTGTTCCAGAAAGCGTTGCATTTCCGGATTCATCGCATAAGTTTCGGCGACTTGCTCGTACATCCAGTCGTCCATCACCTGTGCGGTGGCGTCGTAGCCGAATAAATAATCGACGGTCGCGGTCAGCTCCAGTCCGCCTTTGTAACCATGGCGGCGGATGCTGTCCAGCCATTTAGGATTGACCACGCGCGAACGGAACACCCGCAAGGTCTCTTCCTTCAAGTCCCGCACTTGCGCCCGTGACGGATCGTGGCTGTCGCCGAAATACTTGCGCGGCTGCTGTCCGGTCAAGGCTCTGATCGTAGCGATCATGCCGCCGTGAAATTGCAGGTAATCGTCGCTGTCGAAAATGTCGTGTTCTCGGTTATCCTGGTTGTGTAATGCGACCTGGACACCGGACAGGCGAGTACGGAACGCATCGCGCTGGTCGTTGCCTTGTTGGCTACGTCCATAGGCATAGCCGCCCCAGTTGACGTAGGCTTCGGCAAAATCGGCGTCGGCCTGCCAGTTTTTTTCCTGAATCAGCGGCAATATGCC
>JAQTLI010000454.1 GCA_028714995.1 Methylobacter sp.
GGGAACTTATGAAACCAGGTCTTTGGCTCCAGCGTTAACTTGTAAAAGGAAATGTGCGTGGGCTTGAGGCCTATGGCGGTTTCTATATCAATTTTACTGCTGTCAGCATGGGCATCCGGCAGGCCGAACATCAAATCCAGATTGAAATTTTCAAAACCTGAGTGGTGAGCAATTTCAGCAGCATGAATGGCTTCTTGGGCAGAATGGATGCGGCCCAGTTTGTTTAACAGGTGGTCGTTAAAGCTTTGTATGCCAATCGATAAGCGGTTAATGCCCAGAGCCCTGAATTCAGCAAATTTATTGCTTTCAAAAGTGCCTGGATTGGCTTCAAGCGTGATTTCCAGGCTATCTTTAAGCACAAGCTGTTGCTCTATGCCGCGCAATAAGCGATTGACAGACTCAGGTGAAAATAGGCTGGGCGTGCCACCACCGATAAAAATGCTGCTTATGGGCCGGGTGATGTTATATCGTTGTATATCGTTGGCCAGATCACGCAGCAGTGCTGTTATATATTCAGTTTCAGGCGTGTCGGATTTGACTGTGTGCGAATTAAAATCGCAATAAGGACATTTTTGAATACACCAGGGTATGTGAATGTATAGACTAAGCGGCGGCAAGAGAATTTTTGGCGTGTGGTTTATAATAGCGGCAAGTTTAACACTAATAAGCTTTATGAATAAGGCGCTTAGAGTGTTAGAGAAGGAAAAACGTAAGTAAAGCTTAACTTTTCTTGGTTAGGCTTATGCTTTTTTATCCATTATTAACATTTTTAAAACGAGAGCATATGCGACTTTTACTGGTTGAAGACGACGAAATATTAGGCGAAGGCCTGGTAGAGGGTTTAAAAATGGAAGGTTATGTCGTTGACTGGTTAACCAACGGCAAGCTTGCTGACGAGGCGCTGAAGCTCAACTGTTATGAGCTGATCGTGTTGGATCTGAACTTGCCGGATATGGAAGGCCTGGATATTTTGAAAGCATTAAGAGCACGTAAAGACGAAACGCCGGTGATGGTCTTGACCGCCAAGGATACCGTTCCTGATCGCGTACTCGGGCTGGATAGCGGCGCCGATGATTTTGTTATTAAACCGTTTGAACTGGATGAGGTTTGCGCGCGGCTAAGGGCGTTGGCGAGAAGGAACGAAGGCAGAAGCGTGCCCAATATTGAATATAAAGGCATTGTTTTGGATCCGGCCTCGCATCAGGTTACCTGGAACGATGAAAAGGTTGATCTGTCGCAAAAGGAATTTGAGATACTGAGTTTTTTAATGAGCAATATAGGCAAGGTTATTTCCCGTGCCCGGCTTGAAGAAAGCATGTACTCATGGGATTCGGATATAGAAAGCAATACCGTCGAGGTGCATATTCACCATCTGAGAAAAAAACTCGACCCGTCCATTATCCGCACAGTCAGGGGTGTGGGTTATATTATTGATGAAGATTAATGAATTATTCGCTACGCCAACTGCTGTTACTTAGCCTGCTTTCCGCATCCATGTTGATATGGGGAGTGACGGCCTATATGAGTTATAAGGTTACCCGTGATGAAGTCGCCAGTCTGTTTGATGCAGAACTGGCACAATCGGCAAAAGTGCTGCATGTGTTTGTGGAAAGCCTGGTGCGGGAAGGCTCGTTATCCAAGCATTGGGCGCAAGCACAGACTGATGAACGATTACACGCTTATACCGGGCGTAAAAATAAAAACCAAAGCGGCTTTCAGCTCTGGGCTAAGGGGGACGGCTTATTACTGCGTTCGGAAAACTCACCTGAGTTTGCGGTGCATAGCTTCAGCAAAAAAAATATTGATGATCAATTATGGGATGTATTTGACGGGCTTTTGGAAGTAAGCGCTTTAGGGCATAAATACGAAAGAAAAGTCGCTTTCCAACTGTGGTCCAAAAATGACGGCTTATTGCTGCGTTCGGAAAGTGCGCCAACGTTTGCCTTTTCCACCTCAGCTCATGGTTTCAGTGAAACCAATATTGATGGCCATTTGTGGCATGTATTCAGTATTTCCAGTTCAAATGGCGAATATATTATCCATGTCGGTCAAAAGGAAGATATTCGCGCCGAATTAACCGATGAGATATCGGCGCAATTGGTGACGCAGTTTCTGGTAGGGTTACCGATTCTAGGCATAGTTATCTGGATTATTGTCGGTCGTTCTTTAAAGCCGCTTAATCGGCTGGAAATATCGCTTTCCAAGCGCGAAGCCAGTTATCTTAAGCCGCTGTCAATTAAAAAGCTGCCCAATGAAATTGTTCCGGTGGTGAATGAGATCAATAATCTCTTTGTCCAGCTTGAGCAGGCCTTTGAACATGAGCGCCGGTTTACCGCCGATGCCTCGCATGAATTAAGGACACCTTTAGCTGGACTGCTCACTCAGGCTCAGGTTGCAATGCGTACCAGTGATGATACGGTTCGTCATCAGGCGCTCAAGAGGATTGAACAAGCCGTCAATCGAATGACCTATATGGTGCAGCAATTATTAACCTTCTCGCGCATTGAATCCGGTACTGAGTATTTAGCCAAAGAAACTACGTTATTCAGTCGTGAAGTGGTGCGAATTATTGCCGAGCTGGATCCGGAGGCGCATAAAAAGCGGATTCAATTGGAATATGACGAAGTCAATGCGATGCCGATTGTGGCGAATACTGCGCTAATCAATATCTTGATCAGAAATATTATCGATAATGCCATCAAATATACGCCAGCCCAGGGAGTAGTAAGGGTTAGTGTGACAGGGACAGAAAATAATTTGCAGTTTTGCGTTGAGGACTCTGGGCCTGGTATAGCCCCTGATCAATATGAAAATTCCCTGAAACGGTTTCATCGCTGCGTTGAAACGGCGAACAAAGTCCAGGGCACCGGTCTTGGCTTTTCAATCGTGCAACGAATTGCCGCCATTCATGGCGCCGAACTTATTTTGGACGAATCCGAATTTGGCGGCTTAAAAGTTACCGTGGTATTTCCATTGCCAACAAGGGCTGTGGCTAAAAAGAACTTTGGTAAATTAAGTTTTTTTACCATCAAGAAAAGCGCTTGATGGATAGCGATAACTAAGCCGGAAATTACCAGCAATCCGTCAACGGAATTTTGGTTGAAATACCTCTAGCGCCGGTTTGAGTTAATGATAACGTACCGCATTTATCATTGGCTTGGGCGTTGATTGGTTCCGCATTCAGCGTGTA
>JAQTLI010000455.1 GCA_028714995.1 Methylobacter sp.
ATTCTTACATTATTCTCTAGCATGAGGGTTACCTCTTTAGGGTTTGATAAAAATATGACACTTCTATCTCACCAGTAACCCTCTCTCATTTCAAGAGCAGTGTCAGGTTAAGTCTGAACTAATACAAGTTATTTTACGATGCGTAAATTTGGTTTCGCTGCAGGTTTCTTTTCTGGCGGTGGTTCATTGCCATCATTATCTTCATGGTCGAAGATCATACCTTTGCCGTTTTCTTTAGCGTAGATTGCCATTACCGCAGTTATAGGCGTGGCTATATGCATCGGTTTTCCGCTAAACCGGGCATTGAATTCAATTTCCTCGTTACCGAGAGAAAGTCCCTGTACTGCTTCAGGCCTTATGTTTAAGACGATTTTTCCATCTTCAATAAATTCTTGCGGCAAAATCGCATCGCAATTATCAGCATCGACCAACAGATGCGGTGTCAGGTTGTTATCAATAATCCATTCATAGATTGAACGAATTAAATAAGGCTTTAGAGGGGTCATTTTGCTATGATTTTTTATAAAGGCTCGGCCATTTCTTTTTCAGCTTCACTGAGGCTGCGCTTGAATGCTGCTCTATTAAATATACGTTGGGCATAATTGGTGATAGCTTCATTCGGTGTTGACACATCAATACCAATACTGGGCAGACGCCATAACAAAGGTGCGATAACACAGTCTATCAGCGAAAATTCATCGCTCATAAAATAAGGTTTGGCGGCAAAAACAGGGGTGGCAGATAATATACTTTCTTTGAGCATCTTTTTAGCGCGGGCTGATTTTTTCTCGCCTGAAAATAAAATTTCATCCAGTAGCTGATACCAGTCCTGATCTATTCGTTTGATCAGCATTCTGGCATTTGCGCGTGAAACCGGATCCATTTGGTGCAAAGGAGGATGCGGGAAGCGCTCATCAAGATATTCCATGATGATGCGTGAATCATAGAGAACTAGATCGCGTTCAATCAGTGTTGGAGATGTGCCGTTGGGGTTAAGTTCAAGTAAATCTTCAGGTGGCTCAGTCGGATCATAATATTCTATGTCTGCGGTAACCCCTTTTTCGTGTAAAACAAAGCGGGCGCAGTGACTCATCACGCACGTTGGAGATGAGAAAAGCGTCATTACAGATTTGCGAGTATTAACATTTGTCACGAATAACAACCTCTTTAGGCGTGTGGGGGCGTAAAAAGGGGCATTATAACATGATTGACAAGATTTTTGACGATAGAGTGATTTTTGAGTCTGATAAGGCTGTGCGGTGTGAAAACGTCCTTGTTTTCACCACTAAGAATTAATGGACGTCTTTCCAGTATTCTTTTTTAAGCAGATAAGCTAAACCTAAAAACATAAAGATAAAAAATAGCACGTATTTTCCGAGGCGTTGCCTTTCTAACTGTACAGGTTCCCCTACATAAACCAGAAAGTTGACCAAGTCGTTGACGAGACGATCGAATTCTTTTTCTGATAAAGTGCCTTTTTCTTCGATAACAAGCTTGTCAATAGTCTGCTGACCATCTACAGTTTTAAAGATAGGCCGTTGTTGGCCTTGGAGTTGCCAAAGCACATTAGGCATTCCGACATCTTCAAAAACAGTGTTATTTACGCCATAAGGTTTGCTTTTATCGATATAAAAACCTTTTAAATAACTATATAACCAATCAGCGCCACGAGAGCGGGCAATTAATGACAGGTCGGGCGGTTGAGTGCCAAACCATTTCTCCGCATCATGCGCATTCATTGCACTATGCAATTGGTCGTAGATGCTGGCTCCTTCCGGCGCAATGTCTTTCAACATCTTTTTTTGATCAACATCAACATCAAGTGCAATACGCAGATAACGGATATGCTTGACTGAATGACAGCCAAGACAATAAGTGACAAAGTGCTTTGCACCGCGTTGCAATGAAGCATTATCGGTAAGATCAATGTCTGCTTCTTGAAGTTCCATTTCTTTTGAAGCATAAGCTCCAAAAGACAGCGTCAACAATAAAAATAGTGTTATAAGTTTTTTCATATCAATCGAGGCTCTTTTTTAATTTTATTGCTAATCGAGTGATGACGTCGAGTATGCCTTTTGGGTTCGGCCTTCTTTTTAGAATGGTTGTGCCATCTGCGGTCTGTACAGGCATCTTGATGGTCATGTCATTAAATGTCTCCACCAGTACAGTGATGCGCTCTTCAAGGCTGGGCACGCTTGTTAAGCGTCCGGGCAGCGGTTTGGATTTTTCCCAGCGGGTATAGAGGGGCATTAACAGGAAGAAACCAAAGTAGATCGCTGTAAAAATACGAGCAAAGGTCGTTGCTGTTGGCGTTGCTGGCTGAGTGCCCAAATATCCAAGTCCCACGAAACTGATTACGAAAAGGAATAAGGCCTTTTTGAAAATGCCGCCACGGTAACGAATCGATTTGACCGGACTGCGATCCAGCCAGGGTAAAAGAAACAGGATAACAATCGCGCCACCCATACCAATAACGCCGGCAAATTTGTCCGGAATAGCCCCTAAAATTGCGTAAAACGGAGTGAAATACCAGACCGGAGCAATATGCTCAGGAGTTTTCATCGGGTCGGCAGGAATGAAGTTTGCGTGTTCGAGAAAATAACCACCCATTTCAGGCATGTAAAAAATTACTGTCGCGAAAAAAAATAAAAACACACCAACGCCGACCAGATCTTTGACGGTGTAATAGGGATGGAATGGAATGCCATCCACGGGATGTCCCCATGGATCTTTGGATTTCTTGATATCGATGCCGTCAGGGTTGTTGGAACCGACTTCATGTAATGCAACGATATGCATAAAAACCAGTAAGACCAAAACCAGAGGCACTGCAATAACATGAAAGGCAAAGAACCGGTTCAGGGTTGCATCAGAAATGACATAATCGCCCCTGACCCATAAAGATAATTCATCACCGATCACTGGAATAGCACTAAACAGGGAAATAATAACCTGTGCACCCCAGTATGACATTTGTCCCCAAGGTAGTAGATAGCCCATAAAAGCTTCGGCCATCAACGCAACAAACAGCAACATACCGAAAATCCAAATAAGCTCACGTGGTTGCTTGAATGAGCCATAAAGCAAACCCCTGAACATGTGCAGATAAATAACGATAAAAAAAGCTGACGCACCGGTCGAATGCATATAGCGTATCAACCAACCCCAGTTAACAT
>JAQTLI010000456.1 GCA_028714995.1 Methylobacter sp.
AAAAGACTTAACAGCCCCGATTATCAAGCCTATTTGGGCGAAATCACTCCGCCAGGTTATCCCATCCACAACCTTGCAACACCCTTCGGATTTCTGGAGCAAAAACAGACCGGCTATTTATTAACCCGGCTATTATTAAGTTACTTAAAAGAGTTCCTCATCTCCAGAAACAGTTACCGGCAGGCTAATTTTGATTACCGGGACGTACGGCTTCAACCGTCTTTACGCTGGCAAAACATCGCCCCCAAGCAGATTATTTTCTGTGAAGGTTACAAGGCAACACAAAACCCCTGGTTTTGCTGGCTGCCGTTTCAACCGGTCAAAGGTGAAATTCTAACGCTGGAACACCAGACCGAATTGCCGGATAAAATCCTCAATTACGGCAACTGGATGATCCCTTTAAACAGCCACCAAATCCGTATCGGCGCAACCTTCGACTGGGAAAACCTGAACACCCGGACTACCGATAAAGGCAGGAATGACTTATTAAATGCACTCAGCCATATCTCGCCAGACTTGACTCATGCAACATTGATCAACCATCAGGCCAATGTCCGGCCTTGCACCCTGGATAAACAACCGTTCATCGGCAATCATCCGCAACACAAACAACTGGCTATTTTTAACGGCTTTGGCGCCAAAGGCAGTTTGCAGATCCCTCTGCACAGTCAACATTTTGCCGACTTTTTATTAAACGACACCCCCCTGTCCCCTTCCTGCAATATTGCCTACATGGATGTAGGTAAGGGGCGTGAGCAGGAGCGGAAGCTTCCAACGTCATTATGAAACGCATTTCTCTGCTTAACGTAGCTCATGACCGGATCAGGGACATTCTTCACCTCGGTGACATTGCCATTGATGCGACGGCAGGAAACGGTCACGACACCTTGTTTCTTGCCGAACAAGTAGGCTCATCAGAAAAGGTCTACGGCTTTGATATACAGCAGGCAGCCATAGATTCGACTCGTGAGAAATTCAGGCAAGCAAACGCACCGGAATGCCTGACCTTGATACAAGCCAGCCATGCCGGCATGGCCGAAAAAATTCCCGAACAATATCATGGCAAAATCAACGCCATCATGTTCAATCTGGGCTATCTGCCTGGCGGCGATAAAAGCGTCATCACCCAGACGGACTCGACATTGACGGCCTTGACTGTCGCCAGCCGTATTTTATCACCCAACGGCATCATCACCCTGCTGGCCTATCCCGGCCACCAAGGCGGCGATCTGGAAACGGATCAGGTTAGAAACTGGTGCGAGCAACTGGATACTGAACAATTTGAAGTCAGCACTATTTACAGCACTGAACACAAAGACTCAGCCCCCAGGCTTTTTGTAATTCGCAAGATACGCATAAAAATTGACGAAATATAACTACAATGGTACATTTTGCAGAAAGAAGTGGTTTGTTCTTCTACTAAATTAAAAGAATAATTTGCCCTTCTCGCGATACAAAATATAGTGTACTGAACCTATTTCTCTAGCAAGAGGCTTGTCCCTCATGCCTAATTTTTTTGCTTTCATTGTGCCGATAAAAATTGTTTGCCGAACTTACTTCGCCTTCATCGTATGGCTATCCAACCCGGTATATACCGCCGTTCTTTCAGAATGGCCTTTGTAGTCGGCACTGTGCTGAACTTGATTAATCAGCCGCAAACCTTGCTCAGGTTCTTCTTTTTTGATTTTCCGGCTATGGAGCGCCTCAATATAATCAAGACACTGCTGACTTATGCGGTTCCTTTTCTCGTGGCAACCTATGGCGCATTAACAGCGCTTGATCTAAGGTTGATCGACTCGCAAAACAAGCCATCCACTTGAAGATAAGATGTTTCGATTAGCTTCGCGAAGCACCAACCCTTAATTCCACACAGGAGAACAACATGTCCATACCTACCGAATCCATTGGTAGTATTCCTCGTCCTCCGCAATTGCTCGATGCGCTCAGGGAATTCCGTGCTGGACATCTATCTCGGGAACGACTCGACGCCTGCTACGACGAGGCTTTACGCGATACTATCCAACGTTTTGAGGCCACGGGTTCGCCAGTGATCTCCGATGGAGAACAGACCAAGTCAAGCTTTGCCACCTACCCGTTACAGCGTCTGAGCAATATCGTTCAGGATGGCGTCATTATCACCTTTGCTGACGGCCATACCCGCCAGTTACCTAAACTAACCGCAGGGCCGTTTCGATACGGCGTCTATGCGGGCACTTACGTTCAGGTCGCCAAACGCTACACTACGCTGCCATTGAAGCAGGCTGTTATTTCAGCTTCTGCGCTAAGCCTGATTTATCCGCAAGAGGGCATTGCCGGATACTCGCGGGAGACTTTTCTGGATGATTTGGTGATGGAAACCGTGGCGGATATTCGCGGCTGTTTGGAACAGGGCGCTCATCATGTGCAGATTGATTTCACCGAAGGACGCTTGTCAGTCAAGCTAGACCCGTCCAAGCAACTGCTCCGGCAGTTTATCGACCTGAACAACCGGGTATTGGAGCATTTCACCCCGGAACAACGCCAGCGCATCGGCGTGCATACTTGTCCAGGCGGCGACCACGACTCCACCCACAGCGCCGAGGTGGATTACGCCGATCTTCTACCGAGCCTGTTCCAGCTCAAGTCAGGCAATATCTACATGCAGCTGGCCAGCGAAAAAGATCCTGAACATGTATTGGCAATCATCAAGGAACATATTCGCCCCAACCAACGTATTTTTGTCGGCGTTATCGACGTGCTGAATCCTGATGTGGAAGAACCGGAATTAGTGCGGGATCGTATCTTGCGTGCCGCCGAGTACATCCCGGTGGATCAGCTCGGCACCACCGACGACTGCGGCTTTTCACCTTTTGAAGACGATACCTCGACCGGGCGGAATACTGCATTCGCCAAGATCAGAGCCCGAGT
Source organism: Methylobacter sp. (assembly GCA_028714995.1). Lineage (GTDB taxonomy): Bacteria > Pseudomonadota > Gammaproteobacteria > Methylococcales > Methylomonadaceae > Methylobacter_A. The sequence goes on from JAQTLI010000456.1 coordinate 2,908, forward strand.
TATCGGTACAGGACTTGCTGCCAAGGTGCTGAATTGCTAACTACCGTAAGTCGAGCAACAGCTTTTCGTTACCCGGCATTTAAGCCTATTGATGTCGGGCATAAACAGCATGTCCGACCTACTTGGCTTTGATCAGCACATATATGGACTCCTCCATTTTGCAAGCTTTTTCTTTTCGATCGCTACGGTCAGTCAACGCAGTTGCTGCCATATATCCGGCCTGTTAATGAGGTCTTTGCTGCCTCTGGCCCTGATGGATTTCCGC
>JAQTLI010000457.1 GCA_028714995.1 Methylobacter sp.
TCGCCTTCGCCGACGCACCGGCCACGGCTCCGCTGGTGAGTTTTCATTATGGTTTCACCATTGACATCGGCGGCGGTGAATACGAACGAGGCGATCCCGCCGTGCCAGTCACACCGGTACAAAAGGTTCAGGATGGGGCAGCTCTGCAAGCTGCGCTTGACGCGATAAAAGACGGCGGCACGATCGAGGTGGTTGACAGCCGCCGTTATGTGGAAACACCCAGCATAACCGTAAATGATGCCATCGTGGATGCTCACGGCAAAATAGTCGGCAAAACGGTCGTGCTGCGCGCAAAAAATGGCGCCCGCCCATTGCTGGCGGCGAGCGGCGATATAAAACTCAAACTCGGCACCGAAGCCACCTTGATCCTTGACGGCTGGGTAATCAGCGGTGGCACGCTGAAAATCGAGAGCGATAAGCCGTGCCATCTCATTTTGCATGACTGCACCCTCGTTCCCGGCATGTTCGGCAAAGACGACGCTCCCGGCCTGCTGGTAAACAATGCCTATGCCACAGTGGAACTGGAACGCTGTATCACCGCGCCACTGCACATCGTCGCCGATGCCGAAGTCTCCCTGCGGGAATGCGTCGTGGATGCAACCGCTCAAAATCTTATCGCCTTTCGCGGCCCCGGCGCCGATACTCTTGCGCCCGGCGGCGCGCTCACCTTAGAGAATTGCACCGTGATCGGCAAAGTTCACACCCATGAATTGACGCTGGCCAGCGACTGCATTTTCGCTGCTGAACTTACCACAGGCGATACATGGAAGGCGCCTCTGTGGGCAGAGCGCCGACAGCAAGGCTGCGTGCGCTTTTCCTACGTACCGCCCGGTTCGCGCACCCCACGCCGCTACCACTGTCAGCCGGAGGGGGACGGCCAAGGAATATGGCCGGAATTTACCTCTCTGCATTACGGCGACCCCAGCTATTGCCAGTTGCTGCAAAGCGTTTCGGACAAGATACGCCGCGGCGCTCATGACGAAAGCGAAATGGGCGTGCTACACGGTTTGTACCAGCCGCAGCGCGAAACCAACCTGCTTGTGCGACTGGAAGAATACTTGCGCTTCGGCCTGGAAGCGGGATTGATTTACGGAAGTTAACGGCGGCCCGGCCGCTACGATAAGAGGAGACGTTTATGAGTGGAGATTACAGTCGGGTTCGTTTCGATCCCAGCATAGATATCGCCGGTGTGCTGATGCAACAAGGGCGCGTGCAACTAGACTCGGATTGGAATGAGTGGGTAGCGGCACTTGACAGGCGCTTGCGCGCCGAGAGCGTGGATATCTTCGGCGTGAATCCGATACCGGGCATTCCCGGCGTGGCAGTGGTCTCGCCGCAAACCCCGGAAGCTTTCAAGATCAATCCCGATGGTGGTGGTAGCATCACCATCGGTCGCGGCCGCATGTATGTGGACGGGCTTCTTGCGGAGAATCATCGCTACAGCACGCCGGAGAATGATGACTTCGGCGCGGCGGAATTCGATCCGGTGCTTGCCGAGTTGCGCGGCAAAGACCCGCTTCCTTACGACAAGCAGCCTTATTTCCCCAATCCGCCTACGTTGCCTGCCAATGGAAGTTACCTGGCCTATCTCGAAGTGTGGCAACGCGAAGTTACATATCACCAGCTTCCCGGCATCGTTGAAAATGCCGTGGGCGTGGACACTACAACACGCTTGCAGACCGTGTGGCAGGTTCGCCTGCTGGTGAATACGAGCGGCGCCGACTGCACCACGCCGGACGATGAAATTCCAATCTGGAAAGGGATCATTAATCCCTCCGCAGGACGCTTGTCCATCCAGGCAGTGGATGTAAAGAATGATACAGACCCTTGCGAACTCCCGCCCGGCGGCGGTTATCGCGGACTGGAAAATCAACTCTACCGCATCGAGATCCACGACGGCGGCGCTTTGGGCGCGGCGAAATTCAAATGGTCGCGCGAGAACGCAAGCGTGGAAAGCAATGTGGCGGAAATCATCTCTTCTACCAAACTCAAACTGGCCAGCCTGGGCCGCGACACGGTGCTGCGTTTCAACACCGGTGACTGGGTGGAGATCCTCGACGACCGCCGCGAACTCGGCGGCGAAAATGGCGATCCTTTGAAACGTCGAGGTGAGATGCGCAAAATCACCGTTGACGACGCCAAACAGACCATTAGCTTCTCACCAGCACTGCCGGCGGATCTAATTCCCCCCCTCGGCGGCACCGACACCTTGGCCACGCGTCACATGCGCGTCAAACGCTGGGACCAAAAAGGCACGGTGCGTGACAGCAACAACAATGTCATCGCCGATCTCGATGCAGCGGGCAGCTCCGGTCTGATTCCGGTGCCAGCGGCGGGCGTTTGGGTGGTACTGGAAAACGGCATACAAGTGCAGTTCAGTCTTGATCCCTCCGGCGACAAATTCCGTTGCGGCGATTATTGGGTATCTGCGGCGCGCACCGCAGACGCCTCGGTGGAAAAATTTACGCAAGCGCCGCCGCGTGGCATCCATCGTCATTATGCGCGGCTGGCCATGCTCACCTTCCCGCTCCCTGATAACATCGATACCGAATTACCCGATTGCCGCGTCCACTGGCCGCCGGATTGCGGCGGCTGTTGCACCTATACGGTAGGCGACGGTAAAAAAAGCCGGGGTCACTTCAACTCGATTCAAGATGCGGTTAAAGCCTTGCCAACTGAAGGGGGAAGGATCTGTGTGCTCGCCGGCACGCATTACGCCAACGTCGAATTGCAGGAGCGCTTGAATATTCATATTAGTGGCTGTGGTCTCCAGACGATAATCTTTCCCGAGGAGGGACGGAAAAAGGAAGCGATTTTCCAAATCGATGGATGTATTGGAATTCAGTTACGCGATCTAACCTTGGTGGCGGAGACAGGCGCAGCAATTCAAGTTCTGGACACCGATAGCACGAAACGAGCGTCCCGCGAGATCGCTGTCGAGCAAAACCATATCATCGCTTGCACACATGCCATGGACATAACCAGCAAGAGCAGCAATTTGTTTACCAATGCGATCAGGATCGTTGGAAACGAAATCGCCATGCTGAACACGGAAGAAGGCGAATCCGTCATATACACAGCGGCCGATAATGTCTTGATCGAAGATAACCTCATTGTTGTTGTTCCCCACTCCGGCAAGGCTTTGAGCGACGATCCGGATAGCCTGTAT